>DAOTXB010000550.1:0-56629 GCA_034435575.1 Anaerolineae bacterium | reverse complement strand
GGTTACTGATATTATTCTTTCTGCGGAGTAGAGCAGAGGCAGCTCGTCAGGCTCATAACCTGAAGGTCGGTGGTTCGAATCCACCCTCCGCGACTTTTTTTTGAGGTGATGTAGCTCAGCTGGTAAGAGCGCACGACTCATAATCGTGAGGTCGGTGGTTCGAGCCCACCCATCACCACAACAAAAGACCATCTGCGGTCTTTTTTTTGTTTATATAACTGGACAATTCATTATTATGGATAGTTCACCCTCATTACAAGCTATTCAACTGAAGATAATTCAACAAATTGAGCAAGCGGGGGCAGAAGTTGCCGTTGCACTACGTTCATTCTCAGAAACCCATTTCTTATATCACAATGAAAATATGATCTTCCACGCGGCAAGTACGATGAAAATTGCGGTCATGCTAGAAGTGTTTTCTCAGGTGGAATCCGGAAAAATAGCGCTTACCGATCGACTTGAAACGCGAAACTTATTCAAGAGTGTGATTGATGGTAGTGCGTATTCATTAGAATTGGAATACGACGAGGATCAACAGATTGCAAGCGCGTCCACCCGGACAATTTCGCAATTGTGTGAAGCCATGATTACCGTGAGTAGCAACCTGGCGACAAATTTGCTCATACAACACGTAGGTGTGGAAAATATTCAAGCCTGCTTACGATCAATCCGCGCTGATAGCATGCAGGTGTTGCGTGGTTTAGAAGATACCAGGGCTTTTGAGAGTGGGTTAAGTAATACGACTACAGCGAAGGCTTTGTTAATTCAGTTAGAGGCGCTAGCCAACCATCAATTTCTCACGCCAACAGCCTGTGACGCAATGATCGCAATTCTTAAGAGACAAGAATGGGTGGATGCTATCCCCGCAGGTGTCCGTTCAGGTACCGTAGTTGCCAATAAAACTGGAGAAATTACAGGTATTCATCATGATGCCGCGATTGTTTATGCTGATATACCTTATGTGTTGGTGATACTGACTCGTGGGATTGATAACCGTGAGGATAGCGCCCATTTGATTGCCAATATTACGCGGATAATTGATGTGGCAATACGTCAATTATGAGTCAAGGTCACTAGCCCGCTTGATGGTGCTTTCTCCAAAACGATCTTTGAGGGAATCAAGCGTGGATTGTAATCGATGATCTTCTTCTTTTGTTGGTGCTTCCCATAAGGATAGCTGGCGAACTTGTGTGTCGAAGCCACTTAGCGCAACCCCTATCAAACGGACGGGACGACCTGTTGACCACGCCTGTTTAAAAATACTAAGTGCCTGCTTATAGATATCGTCGTCATGGCTGATCGGTTGCACGAGCGTTATCTGACGCGTGATTGTCGTGAAATTTGACCAGCGCAATTTTATCGCTACTGTTTTACCCATAAGCCCCTGTTTGCGGACTTGCCTGCCTACACCGTCTGATAATTGACGTAATGTATGTGTGAGTTTCTCTTCATCACTAACATCGTGCACAAAAGTGGTTTCCTTGCTGATTGATTTCGCTTCATGCTCAGAATGTACAGGGCGGTTATCGATTCCTCGTGCGCGTTCGTACAGTTCGACACCTTGTTTGCCGAATCTGCTTTGTAATTCTTTTCTGCTTAAGCGGGTGATGTCTCCGATAGTTTTGATGTGCATCGTATGCATTTTTTCAGCGGTTTTAGGACCCACGCCCCATAGCTCTCTGATCGGTAATTGCGCGAGGAAGAGAGCTTCTTCGCCCTTCGGTATAACATTAATGGCATTAGGTGGCTCGGGTGAATGCTCACTTTTGCTTGCTTTGCCGATGTTGTTGGCGATTTTAGCGACGAGTTTGTTTGTGGCAACGCCTAGCGAACAGGGGAGATCAAATTCAAAGCGGATATTTTCTTGGATATTTCTGGCTAATACTTCTCCAGCATGGGGTATACCTGTTACATCTAAAAATGCTTCGTCGATGGAGAGTTGCTCTACCAGTGGGGTGAGCGTCTTGAGATAGGTCATGACCTTGCGTGATGCCGCACGATAAGCGGCAAAGTGTTGTCCAACAATAACCAGATCCGGGCATAGTTTGACCGCCCGTGACATTGGCATAGCAGAACGCACACCGTACACTCGTGCCGCATATGAGCATGATGCCACTACACCACGTTGATCTGGCTGTCCGCCAACTGCAAACGCAACACCATGCAGGTCTGGATTGAGTTGTTTTTCAACTGCACAGAAAAAGGCATCAAGGTCAAGGTGGATAATAACGCGATCCATAGCTTATCCTACGAACAAGCTGTCAAGTGTTTCTCTCGGGCGGATGAGGCGCATTTGATCCCCTTTAATCATGATCTCTGGCGGGCGAGGGCGGGCATTATAGTTACTTGCCATGACCATCCCATATGCACCGGTTGTGAGTACAGCTACGAGATCACCAGCTTGTAATTCTGGCAGGTTTATATCACGCCCCAGTACATCTGCTGTTTCGCAAACTGGACCAACAACGTTTGCAGGGTTGAGTAACTGCTCATCATGCGCGTTTAACGACACAATCTCATGATGCGCTTGATAAAGGGCAGGGCGGATCAATTCTGACATGCTGGCATCTACAATATAGAAGGTTTGACCAGCTTGTTGCTTTACGTAAAGAACTTTAGTGATTAGTAAGCCTGCATCAGCAACAATAGCGCGTCCGGGTTCAAGTATTACATCGTAATCTATCAGAAGTTTTGCAATATCGTGAGCGAATTCTTCAATTGCTGGCATCTTATCTTGTGGGGAATATGCGACAGGCAAGCCACCACCAATATTGATAGTACGAATATGGGGATATGGCTCAATGAGGTTGATTGCTGATCCTATGGCTTTAATTGTTGCAGATGTATCATGTAATTGACTGCCAATATGCACATGAATCCCTGCAAAATTTACATTAGGATAATTCTCTTGTTGTGCAAGCAATTCTGCAATGGTTAGCGCTGTAAGACCAAACTTTGCACCGCCATGCCCTGTGGCAATATATGGGTGCGTGTTCGCGGTAACTTCTGGGTTTAGACGAAGCGCGATTTTCGTCGGTGGGTAGTTTAGCTCACCTGTAATTACGTCAATCAGATCAATTTCGGCAACATTTTCAATATTAATCCAGCCAACACGATTATCAATCGCATAACGTAATTCATCCGGTGTTTTTCCCACACCAGCAAATACGATATTTTCAGGATTGCATCCGGCATTAAGCGCGAGAAAGATTTCTCCACCACTAACCGCGTCAATACCTGCACCTGCATCAATCAACAGCTTGAGGATGTGGTGATTATTGCTCGCTTTGGCACTGTAGTGAATATGTACGCGAAGATTGGAAAAGGCATTTTTTATCTGTGCGTAATTATCAAGTATCCTGTTTTGACTATAAACGTAGCTTGGTGTCCCAAATTCCGCTTCGATACGTTGTATCTTCATGTCCTCACAATATAACGTACCGCTTTGGTATCGCACGTGGTCATTGAACATATTATTCAGTTATGTCCTTCATACTTAGCAATTTAAACACCGGGACGGATGTGCCCAATCCTTTTAGGCTTAAAGGCGGTAAATTCATGCCATTTACATTGTCACCTAATTCTTCCTGTGTGTTCTTGCTGATGTAAATTTCGTCGGGTCCAGCGGCACTGCATAAGCGCGCTCCGAGATTCATAACACGTCCCATCGCTGTAAAGTCTGTGCGTACCGGGGGACCAAATTCTCCGGCAATGACTTCGCCTGAACTAATGCCGATGCCAATGGGCGGAAGTTCGCGTCCTTCGGCTTTAACTTCTTCTTGCAAAGCTTTATGCACCCGTTGCATTTCAAGACCAGCTAATGTTGCATGATATGGATGATCTTCCATTGGAAGGGGACTGCCGAAGAGCGCGATGACCTCATCACCCACAAATTTATCCAACGTTCCACCATGATGGAAGATAACATCCGTCATGCGACTTAAAAATTCGTTTAAGGTTTTGACTAGCTCTTCAGGATCGGTGCGTTCCGCCCATTCAGTAGACCCTCGAATATCAGCGAATAATACGCTTAGTATCACACGTTCACCGGCAAGTACATTATCATCGGCACGTTGTAAGAGGTGTTCCAACACCTTTGGATCAACCGAACGACTTAGCACTTTACGCATTTGGCGTTTTTCTAAACGTTCAAAAATTGCCGTATCCACCTGGCTTGTGATGGCGGTCAGCATACGTCGATCTTCTGAGGTGAAGCCGCGCGCATGTGCGCTATTGACCGCGCCAAATACACCAATAATTCGTTCATTGAGGATAAGCGGAACCGCGACAATTGAGCGAATATCACCTTCTGTTTTATTCGAATATACTGGACGTGCAGATTCAAGCGCCTCGCGTGAAATCTGGTTGATGGTTTCAATATACCCTGGGACGGTAATCATACCATCCTGTGTCGTTGCCTTTAATTCAAGCGCAACCTCGTTACCTTCGTTATAGAGCATGAGGTAACCTATTTCGCTAGCAACTGAGTTGCATAATTCCGTGAGTACCAGCTGGAGCATTACCTCGAAGTCAACTTCACTATCGCGAATTTGATCGATCCGATAAATGGATTCAAGCTCTTTATTACGTTGCGTGAGTTGTTGCATCACCCGACTGTGTACAATAGCAGAATCCATCTGGCTCACCATCGCAAAGAGTAAACGATTTTCACCAATGGTAAACGGTGCCTTGCGACCAACGATTGCGGTGCCTAAGCGTGCGCCAGAGACAATAAATGGTGCCGCAAGCAGATGTAGCTTTTCTTTAAGTCCGGGCGGGGTGGGGATAACCTGTGGCGTGCGAATATCATCAGTTAGGCGATGGATGGCTTCGAGCACTGTGCCGGGTAATTCTTGCTTATCCATAATGCCACGCACAACCATTTCCCCACTATCAACATGAGAGAGGAGTAACATACATAGATCGGCTTTAAAGTGTTCTATCAATAAGGATGTAAAGCTATTGATAAGCTCATTTTCATCAGTATTATCGTCACGCAAGCGATCAATATGATAAATCGCTTCAAGTTCCATGTGGCGGTGGGCGAGCTTCCATAACAGACGCGCCTGTATAATGGCAGAGTCAATCTGGCTTTCAGCGATAGCTAATAGTTGAATATCGTCTTCAGTGAAGGGTAGTTCTTTACTGCCAAGAAAGAAGCTTCCTAGTGGGTGCTGTCCATCTTGCAATGTGACCTGCAAGCCGATGGTGTGTGCCCAATAGGATGTTCTGATGGAATTTGGCGATTTATAACTCATTGCTTGTCGACAGAATTCGATGGCTGAATCATCTGGTACACCAATAGCCACGATGCTCTCAATCTCATCACTCGCTTCATCAACAAGCATAATAGCGCAGGCATCTGAATGAAATGTTCTTCTAAGTAAATTGGCAATACTCCGAAACATGAATGTTGGGTCATCCATAACTTCTGGTGCATCGCGCGCTTTATCAAGTTCAAGAATTAAGTTTAGTTGGCGTTCTTTTTGGTCTACTTCGTTCATATTATCCGCCTATTTTCCTAGCATATAGTAAATGTTTATGCTTTTTTTATTGTAATCGTATAGAGTTTTTTATGAAAGCATATCTGTAGTTAGAGTATTGTATCGTTGCTCCAAGCGCGATATGCTGTAATTGTATTTTGTGTTTATTTTAGACTAGGTTGGTAAAAATTGACCACTGAAAATCAAGATACACGGCTGGCAACGACCTATGAAGCTCTGCGCCGTCGCGAATATGAGCTTATTTCAAATTTGTTGACTCTGCTACCGAAGATCGACAATCTTGATCAATCGCGGGTGGTACAGGTGCGTGATGCACTCTTTCATGCCGATCATCCATTTTTGATGGTGTTTGTTGGTCCGTTTAGTTCTGGTAAGTCTAGCCTGATTAACGCGATCCTCGGGAAATCAGATCTGTTGCGTGTCGGTCCTGTACCTACAACAGACCGCATCAATATCTTGCGCTGGGCAGATGGCGAGCAACGGATGGATTCTGGCAGTCAGGTTGATACCGTCTTTTATCCATCGGCACTCCTTAAAAAGGTGAGTTTTGTTGATACACCGGGACTAGAATCAATTTTCCAGAAACATGAAGAAACGACGAAGAAGTTTTTGCATCGTAGTGATGTTGTCTTGCTTGTCATGCTTGCAACTCAGGCGATGACATCACGTAATTTAGAATATATACAATTGTTGCGTGGCTATGGTAAGAAAGTCATTATTCTGATTAATCAAGCCGATTTGTTAAGCGAAGAAGATCGTCAAACGGTTGTTGATTATGTAACCAATCAAAGTGAAGATCGTTTGGGGTATCAACCAGATGTATGGCTAGTGTCTGCTAAAAAAGGCTTGCAGGCACATCAAGGCGATACGTTGGACGAAAGTTTATGGGCTGAGAGTGGTTTGCAGAAGATTGAACATTATATTGAGACACAACTTGGTGATGTGGAGCGGATGAAGCAAAAACTACAAACGCCACTTCAGATTATTCAAAATGTTAATCAAGTTGCGTTAGAGGCGGTGCAAGCAAATCAGTCTGTGCTTGACCAATATCAAAGCATTACCGAGAATGTTGAACAACAATTAGCCTCTTATAAACGCGAGCAGGAGAAAATTGTCCGTGAATCTACGGAGGCGGTGCGTAGTCAATTTGAAGAAACAATCACGCGTGGAGAGCAAGCAATCCATGAAATTTTCCAACTTTCTAATGCGCTAAGTTCAGTGTGGCGCGGTTTTACCGAGTTAATCGGACTTGCTCGGTTGTTCCGACGAGGAAATTCTTACTCTTATACCCGTTTGGCATTTGAGAAACACAACGTATTTGAACCAATACGACAATTACCAGAGGTTGTTGATAAGCTCCCGCCACGCCTAGAAGGTAAAGACATGCATGATGTTGATGATCTTGTGAAATATGCTCAGTCAGAGATCAAATCATTACCAGAGAATATTCGCACGAAAATCATTGGCGATATTCATTCGCCCACACGGTATGATCGATCAATTATGCAATCCTTACGACCAAAGCTAGAAGTTATTGAAGATGATGCGCTTAAGTTAGAGACTGCAACATTAGACCGTAGTTTGAAGAATGTGCTATTCGCATTGGCACTCTGGGAAGTGCTAGCGATAGCCGGTACGCTAGCGTTACTTATCGGCGGTGGAGTAACTGATGGCAATACAGTGATCATCCTCATTTTATTAATTGCGTTTGGGATGGTCGGCATGCTGTTAATGCCTGTTATGGGGCATTTTTTGAAAGTACAACATGCAAATCGGATGCACACGATTGAAGCCAATTATATTGATACCTTGACAGATGCCGCAGATCAACAGATCGAGTATGGAATGAAATTACGACGTGATGTGGTTGCCCCATTGACGCGTTTGGTCGAAGCGCAGACAAAGATTCAGACCGATCAGCTGAACCAATTACAAGATGCACAGCAAGAGATGATCGGTATTGAAAGCGACCTGAGTAAATTGGGAAAGCGCAATCTATTGGGAATGCGAGGATAAAGTAAACATATATGGTCAATTCAACAACTTTACAAGGACCATTGGCGGCGCTTCGGGAGGCGGAGGTCGATTTACTGACCGATATTGCCACCACTCTGGCAGAAACAGGCGATGTTACCGAAGAGGATCGTAAGCGACTTGCCGATGTTGCACAAGATTTGCGGGATATGTTCTTTCTTGTTGTCATTATCGGTGAGTTCAATGCAGGCAAATCTACGTTTGTTAATGCGTTGCTCGGTGAACAATTACTTCCTACAGGAATCACGCCTACAACAGAAGTGATCGAACTTGTTCGCTATAACGAAACGCCAGACCGTAAACCAAATATGAAGGGTGATAGCCTGCGTGAGTGGGGGCACCCGAACACCGGTGCAGAAGGCGTTGCAATTGTCGATACACCCGGAACCGGGTCGGTCTTTAAGCAACATGAAACCGTCGCAAAGGACTTTTTGCATCGTAGTGATCTAGTGATATTTCTGCTTTCAGCAAAACGTGCTTTTGCGGAAACAGAGCGAATCTACATGGAAACAGCGCGTGATTTCGGCAAAAAACTGATCTTGGTTGTGAATCAATCTGATTTACTTGATGCCGGGGAACAGGCACAGGTACGGCGTTTTATCGAGCAACAGGTGAAAGAGCATCTGAATTTACAGCCTCTGCTGTTCATGGTATCTGCCAAAGAAGCACTCGAATCAGCAATGTCTGATCCGGCAGGAACGGGCAAATCAGGTGGCATGGACGCTGTGCGTGCCCATTTGCGTGGTGTATTTGCAGAAACCCCTCCCGCCAAGCAAAAATTGCTCGCGCAATTGGATATGGCGGAAAGTGTGGTCAAGAAATATGCGGATACAATTACTAAAAATGCCGATCTCGTAAATTCAGATACGACCAAAGTACGCGAGGTACAGCAAGAACTACAAAGCCAATCACTCGGCTTAGATGCACAACTTACTGACGCTCGTGCGGAAGTGGATAAAGTATTTGTCGGGATGCGTCAACGAGGTTTGAACTTTATTGATTCAAATCTCTCTATACGTAAAGTGGCGAGTAGTATCAGCAAGGATAAACTGCAAGCTGAGTTTCAGGATGTGGTTATCGGTCGTTCTTTGCGTGACATTAACGATGCGGCGGGCGGTTATGTAAATGCTGTGGTTGATCATAGCCGTTTATATTGGCGTGGTGTGATTGATCGGCTGAATAAATTGCAGGAACTGCTTGAGCAGGAGTTTAGCGGTGGTTTAGATGCCGATGTATACGCCGAACAACGCGAGACATTGCAGGATGCTATTCGGATCGCGGAGGCAGAACTTAAATCATATTCTACCGGGCGTGTCGTCGACGAAATTCAGCAGGTATTTGAATCTAATGCGAGCGGCTTTCGTTTATGGTCGGTGGCGACCATAGGCAGTCTTGTTGCTATGCTAGTTGCCATAGCCGCACCCGGTCCTTTGATCGGCGCAGGGGCGGCGGTTCTTGCGTTACCGGCATTTGCACTTGCGGCACCGTTTGCCGCATATGGTGGGTATCGTCTTGTACGCTATTATCAAGGCATTACAAACGATACTAAACGGGAGTTCAATCAACGTGTAGATCGTTTAATGGAATCGTATCACTCTGCGCTTAATGACTTGACGAAAAAAGAGCGAGATCGTTTGTCGCAGTACGGTAATCAGGTTTTAACGCCAATTTTTAGTCGGTTGGATGTGCTCGCTAAACGCTATGCGGAGCAAAAGACTAAAATGGATAACTTCAAGCGTCGGATTGAAACACTGCGTGATGGTATAAAAGGTGTGTAGTTAGTGGGTCATAATGTCGTTACATATGCAGGTTATTTTTATCTTCAACATTTTATTGTCCTGTTTATTGAGCGCAATAATCGGTCTGGATCGTGAGCGTAAAAAGGAAAACAAGGGCGCTACGGCAGGGTTGCGAACACATATGCTGGTAAGCGTAGGTGCAACCCTGTTTACTTTACTCTCAATACATGGTTTCGGTGCCGCGGATACCTCCCGTGTTGCCGCGCAGGTTGTAACGGGAATCGGTTTTGTAGGCGCTGGCGTAATTTTTGTGAAGCGTGATAGTGTCAAGAATTTAACCACTGCCGCAAGTATATGGACAACCGCCGCCATTGGGATGACGGTGGGCGTTGGGGCATGGCTATTGGCGATTGCCACCACCTTAATTGTTTGGGTTGTCTTGGTAGTGTTACGCAAACTGGAAGATAAGCCATCATCATCATAGCTTATGTAGTTTCTTTAATTGATGTATAAGTGGCTCAATGTCTGGTTCAGAGCTGTTTTTCGTTCCCAGTGGGTCGTCTATTTTACCATCATTGATGAGTGCATGCGCGACGTTCGCGATGCCATAACTTAGCGCTTGAAGATCATATCCACCTTCGAGCACAAAAGCGATTTTCCCATCACAAAATTCTTCCGCCATATCAATGAGCTGTTGGGTAATGTGTGCATATCCTGTCAGACTTAAGTTCATGGACGCAAGTGGGTCGATCCAATGTGCATCAAAGCCTGCTGATACCATGATAATGTCTGGCTCAAATTCACGGGCACGTTCCCAGATTATTTCCTCAAACAGCCTCGCATAATTGTTGTCGCCATGTCCGTTTTTTAGAGGGATGTTGAGGGTAAAACCACGCCCCCGACCTTTCCCTGTTTCATTGATTCCACCCGAACCGGGATAAAATGGATATTGATGCAAGGAAATGAATAATACGTTGTCATCACCATAAAGCATGTCCTGTGTGCCATTGCCATGATGCACATCAAAATCGACGATCATTACGTGACGCAATTTATGCGCGTTAATCGCATGTTTTGCACCAATTGCAATATTGCCGAGTAAGCAGAAGCCCATCGCCCGTGTTGGGATTGCATGATGTCCGGGAGGGCGCACAAGCGCGAGACCATTATTGGCTTCATCGTTTAGAATTGCGTCGACAACTGCGACCACCCCTCCGGCAGATAAGCGTGCAATTTCTGGCGATTCAGGGAATGCATAGGTATCTGAGTCGAAACGTACCATACCTTGTTCATGAGCAACTAGGTTAAATGCTTCAAGATATCTTTGTGTATGTACGGCGAGGATTTGCTCATCAGTAACCATTTGTGGCGTGATTTGTTCCATCTGCTCTGTCAAGCCAGATACTTTTAGCCGTTCCCATATGGCACGAATACGACCAGCATGTTCGGGATGACCCTGCAAGTCGTGTTCGACATAGCGCTCGTGCGTTGCTAAGACAGTTGTCATCCGTTTCCCCTTATCTCTGTGTTTAACTCGATAAAACAGTTGATGCTATATTTTTCACTGAATCATGTTGATATTTGTTATCTGTCACAATACGTTTATTTATGATCCGCGTTTTCAGCAATTGAATTTGGTATTGGCGTATTGTGCTCTATAATTGTGCTTTCAGTGCGAAGTTCTACATAGATAAAGGTAACATATCTTTAAGTGTGTTACGCTAAAGTCAACATATAAAAACAATTAATATGCGGCAATTTAAACATATCTTATGGTAATGACATAATCAGACAATTATGTCATGTTAGTGCATAGCTAAAGTCGAGGAATAAATCTTTATGCAGTATGAACGTCTCGTAGAGTGGGCGAAAAGTATCTGGGACGAACGATGGTCAGATCATAAATCTGTGACAATCTGGGCATCAGCTGAGTGTAGCAATAAAATTGCCCAGCGACAGGTAAAACCGGGTCGTCGTTTGCGCGGAAAATGCCGGTATCAGGGCATAGAAATCCTCGATTGCTCCTTAATTGTGCCAATCAGTGACTATGGCTCACGTGGTAGCAAAATGGTGCTCACCGCAACATCGGGCGCATATGCATTTCAGTTCACAGATGAAAATGATGAGTCATTTGAAGTTATTTATGCGAGTTCCTATTTTGATGATGATGTACAGGATTTGACGGCTATTGCGCTTGTCCCTGAAGACAAACTCGAAACGTGGGCGGCGTTTGAATTTGCCTGTGCGCGTGCGGTGCGCCCGCGTATTCGTCGTCGTCGCGATGTGTATATTATCGGCGGTACGGATGCCTTTTTTGATCCTACGGTTGAATGGGATGATGTCATTTTACCGCTTGACTTAAAACAACAGATTTTTGATGATGTTGAAGCGTTTTTTGAGCAGGGTGTAGATATTTACAAGCAATTGAAACTCGCGCCATTTCGGAAATTATTACTTGCTGGCGTACCGGGTACTGGCAAGACTATGCTATGTGCGGCGATGGCAAAACTGGCGATAGAGCGAAAACGTATCGTTGTATATGTATCTGGTTCTGACCGTGATGGCGCGTCGTTTGAAAAGATTCAACGCGCTTTTCAGGCGGTGGCGGCGGCAAAATATCCGACTTTGTTAGTTGTTGAAGAATTGGATGCGTATCTACGTGGTGATGACAAAGCACGTATTTTGAACGTTTTAGATGGTGTAGAATCACCGAATAATCCTCAAGGATCGCTGTTATTGTCGACAACAAATTATCCTGAGGCAATTGACGAACGCATCGTCAAACGCCCCGGACGATTGGATCGAATTTTTGTTATCCCGACTATTCAAGATGAACAACAAGCCAGTGATATGTTGAAACATTATATGAGCGAGCATTGGCGTGACGATCATAGTGCAGTTGCCGTCCATTTAGTCCACCAACCCGGCGCATTTGTACGTGAGGTTGCGCTACAGGCGCGTATGTTGGCGGCACACGATCATAAAACTGAAGTTACGCTAGCGATGTTAGAGAAATCAGTCGCGAGCCTGAATACTCAGATGAAAGCTGACAAAGACTTTCTGATGCAACGTCGTCCAATGGGGTTAAATTCTACGTCACGTCGGCTTGCAGGATTTAATCAACTTGAGGATTAATTTGCTGTGCTGTTGTTATGATAAGTTTGTAATGGACGTGGTCTTAGAATCATATAGCTGAAGCCATTCATTGCGACGCGTTCATCCTCTTCATAAAATTCGGTGATTGCCAGCAATACTTCGGTTGGGTAGAACTGTGCACGTAGCACAATTAGACCAAATTCTTGATTGCGTACCATATCCACAAGTTCACTACTATCAAACGCGTTGACCCATGACAGAATCATTAACACGACTGGATTTGTAAGTACATCGCGCTCTGTAAGTAAGCTGAAGGCGGCTTCTTCACTTAGAACCGGGGTAGTATTTGGTATTTCATTGATAAGTTCAACAATGTAATTTCCTCCGTCAATATCCTCCTGTGTCGTAAGATGACCTATCTGTGCATAAGCTAGGGTTGTGTAGCCGTCAGGATCATAAAATTGTCGTCCTGTATTGTCTTCAATGTCTAAAATATCTGCAATCTGTGTGAACACTGCGCCGTGTGTAGGCATATGGAACACAGACGCTACATAGCCCATATAAAACATTGGTATAACGATTAATCCAACTACGCCCAACTGTGGTGAGAATCGCTTAAATGGGATGATGATGAGGTGTGATAACGGATTCTCGTTGAATGTCCACGATCGATTGAGCGTCCGTGAAGCGAATATGCCACTCAAGACGCACAAGGCGGCAATAGATGTTGCGTAATAGCTATCACCCGCGCCCCATGTTCCTGCTGACATTGCACTAAAGACCGTCACTGCGATAAACCATAGGCTGTAGATAGAAATCCGCGAGAAGTAGATCTCATAGAGCACGTAAAGTGAGGCGGGGATAATCAAAAATGCGTGTTGTACGAACCACACACGCAATAAGCCGATTGCTTGTTGGGGGAAGAAATCCTTGACATTAGCAACAATGGTTTGTGTCCACCAATGACCACTAGTACCTATTGTTAGTCCGATAAAAATTCCTGCACCGACTACTGTAAAACCGGCACCCCATACCATTGCACGACGTGGATTGCGAATGAAGATAAATGCAATTGCGGCGAGTGCAGTGAAAGCGGCAAGTTGTTTAGTGTAGCCTGCCGCGAGAAGAAGTCCAAACCCTAGGGCTAATCGTTGTCGACGTTTTTTAGTGTCTTCAATTTCGTTGGTGTGCGCCAGTACAAGCACAGCTAGCATCTCAAACATGACCATAGAAATATGCTGACGGAACAATGGGCCGATGTGATACACGATGGCTGACGATAAGAATGCTAAACCGGAAATTATCGCGATTGGACGATTTTTACCTTCTCGATAGACTGCTGTGCTTATCGCCCAAGCACTGATAAGCGTAGTTAAAAAGCTGAATAAGCGTCCATACCAATATTCTGCACCGAACAACCATGCAAACGGCACAAGCAACACATGATAAAGTGGCGGGTAGATACTGCCATAAAACGGGTATGTTTCAATATCCGCATAGGGGAATTCACCCTCACTGAACATCATGACATCAACAAGTTCAAAGCCTTCACCCTGATCGTAGTCAAAGGGGAAGTTGATAAGATTGACGGCGTAGACTACATATACAGCACATTGGAACAGCAAAAGCACTGCTACGATAGCAAGTAAGGCGCGGTGTATATTGACAATCAGGGTGTTCTGCGTGAGTGTATCTGAAGTAGGTGTCATGGCAGTTGCATTCATAAGTTATGCCGGATCATTTCCAAGCGGGAGCAGGCTTAAACCGACTACGATGGACATCAACATAACCCCAAGCGCCACTCGCTGGACGGGACCTATACCACCTTCGCGCCCGACATCAATCAGGTCGATAGCGAATATCGTGCTGAAGCCAAGCACACCGATCAATAACAGAAAAATGCCAAGTTGTCGTTTTGTGAATGTAAAGTCATTATTTAACATGGTGCGGAAGTATATCATATTCGAATATACCTTGTGAATAACAGGTGAGTATGAATTACTATTTCATCTCTATTCAAAGGCGTAAAACATTCCATAAACATTCACAGATGCTAAAGTCAAAGATATTGTATAACTGTTTAACACAGACTGATCAGCTATTTGCGTATTAGGTAAACCGGCGGAGGATAAAATGGATGAAATCAATTATCAAAAATTCACCAAACAGCTTATCCAAAATTTGACGGGAGACTCACGGGTGATCGGGTTGGTCGCTCTTGGCTCTATGGCGAATCTTTCGCGGAGAGATCGGTGGTCAGATTACGATTTTTTTGCGATTGTTGAAGCAGGTATGCAACAAACATTTCGTGAAAATCTGCAATGGTTACCCCATCATGAGCGTATCGTAATTGCCTATCAAGAGACAGATCACGGGTTAAAGGTCATCTATGATGACGCGCATGTGCTTGAGTTTGCGGTGTTTGATGCCGAAGAATTGCTACTAGCACGCGTCAACGACTATGCTGTATTGCTAGATAAAGCGAGTATTGGCGAGACGTTTGAAAAAATCGAAAAGATAAGCCGTCATGTAACTCCGCGCACTGACGACTATTATTGGGGGCAGTTTTTAGCCCATCTGGTAGTTGGCATAGGACGTTATCTGCGCGGTGAACACTTAAGTGGGCATGTGTTTGTCAAGCAATATGCGCTGGCTGATATTTTGCCGTTGTTTGCAAATTATTCTGAGCCTAATGATGGTGCAAAACTCGATAACTTGGACGCATATCGTCGTTTTGAAAGCGCATTTCCTGAAATCGGGGCATCGCTAAATAATATTTTATTGCAACCTGTTCCGCAGGCTTGTACTCAACTTTTAGCGTTGATGCAGGTATCGTTTTCACATTTATCATCGTTTCCATCAGTTGGAATAGAAACTGTCAAACAATATATTGAAGACGAGATCGCACGTTTGTGAATTGTGAACAAAGGAATTTGCGACAAAGTTGACATTTATTTCTTAACCCAAGCGTGATATTCTTTTTCACTCATATCACTACTTAGTGACCTATTGATCAACCACCATCACAACGGGAGAAAACCTTATGATGAAAACCCATACGTGCGGCGAATTACGTGCATCACATGTCGGCGAAACTGTAACTTTAGCTGGCTGGGTGAATCGTCGCCGAGATCAGGGTGGTTTGATCTTCATTGATTTGCGCGACCGCTGGGGATTGACTCAGGTGGTTGTAGATGAGGAGACCGCCGCTGAAGCACACGCAATTGCGAGTTCAATTCGTAATGAATATGTCGTGCTTATCTCTGGCGAGGTACGTAATCGTCCTGAAGGTACAGAGAATAACGATTTGCCAACAGGAGCGATTGACGTTGTCGGCACACAGATTGAGATTTTGAATGCATCCAAGACACCGGCAATTACAATCAATAAAGAAGAAAACACGGATGAATATCGCCGAATGCAGTATCGATATTTAGATCTGCGTCGTCCACAGATGCAACATAACATTATCACACGTCACAAAGTGATTAAATTTATCCGTGATTTTTTGGATAAAGAGGATTTTGTAGAAATTGAAACGCCGATTCTCTTCAAGACGACACCGGAAGGCGCGCGTGATTTTCTGGTGCCAAGTCGCCTTCAACCGGGTAAGTTTTATGCGTTGCCACAAAGCCCACAACAACTGAAACAATTATTGATGGTTGCCGGGTACGAGAAATATTTCCAGATTGCGCGGTGCTTCCGCGATGAGGATCTTCGGGGCGAACGTCAGCCAGAATTTACACAGCTTGACATGGAAATTAGTTTTGTTGAGCGCGAAGATGTCATGCAACTCAATGAACAATTGGCGATTGCACTTTCTGATGAAATTGTACCGGAGAAGCAATTGCTATCACGACCCTTCCAGCGCCTAACATACAAAGATGCGATGGAGAAATATGGATCTGATAAGCCAGATTTACGCTATGGCTTGGAAGCAATTGATGTGACCGAACTTGCAGGCAAAAGCGGTTTCGTCGTGTTCAATAAAAATGTTGAAGCGGGTAAAATGGTTAAGGTGATCCGCGCACCGGGTTTGTATCGTAACCCTGAGCAACTAGAGAAAACATTAAGCGGTGAAAAACTCAAAAAGCTGATGAAAAGCCTTGAAGACCTTGTGAAAGCTGAGGCAAAAGCTAAAGGGCTTGCATGGATGGCGCTTCCGCTTGATGAAGAAGCCGAAGTAAAAGGACCCATTGGCAAATTCTTTACAGTAGATCAAAAGATGGAATTGTTCCAAACCACCGAAGCCGAACCTGGCGATGTTCTATTGTTTACCACTGATGAAGATGATGTTGTTTATGCCGTGGTCGATAAATTGCGTCGTCATATCGCCGGATTACTTGATCTTGCAGACCCGAATATGTTGGCATTCGCGTGGGTTATTGATTTCCCGGAGTTTTATTGGGACGAAGAAAATCAGCGATGGGACCCATCACAGCATATGTTTACGATGCCTTTGCCAGAAGATGTTCACTTGCTGGATAGTGACCCCGGTAAGGCACGCGGATCACAATATGATCTTGTCTGCAATGGTTACGAAATAGCTGGTGGTAGTATACGTATCCACTCGCGGGAGTTGCAAGAAAAAATCTTTCCGCTTATTGGTCAGACGATGGAACATGCTATGGAACAATTTGGGCATATTCTTGAGGCATTTGAGTATGGTGTTCCGCCACATGGTGGGATTGCGTGGGGAATTGATCGACTTGCAATGTTGTACGCTGGTGCGCCCAATATCCGTGAGGTGATTGCCTTCCCGAAGACACAAACCGGCGCAGATGCGATGGCGCACGCACCGTCTTTACCGGAACCCGGTCAGCTTGAGGATTTGTATATTGCCAGCACCTATGAACCGGAAGATGATGAGGAATAAAGCATAATCCCAAATATTGAAACTAGAGGAAAATGTGGGGTGTTGTGTAATGGCAACACCCCTTTTTGTTACCTAATTTTCTGTATTGAGGACGAAAGTGTGGAAAACCCCTGCAAGCGCACCACCACCAAAAAGACCGACGAAATAGGGTAATACATAATCTAATTCGCCTGCCATTAGTGCGGGGCCGAGGGTACGTGCGGGGTTGAGAGAAGCTCCGGTAAGTGCGCCACCTGCGAGGATTGAACCAGCGAGTGTAAAGCCAATGGCTACACCCGCCATGTTACCACCTTTACCAAATGCCGCTGTTTGGTACACTGCGCTGACAAGGAAAAAGGTCAAAATTGCTTCGATAATTGCCGCTGTCCAGACATAATCAGCGGTAAGTGCGCCTGTGGTTTGCCCGTAATTAAAAAGCTCTGCAGAGCCAAGAAGGGCAATTTGAGCACCATCGGGCATGGTAGCAACGATCACCACTGCCGCAACAATCCCACCAATGAATTGTGCAACGATAAATACGCCAGCTTTCATAACATCAATTTTGCCACCAACTAACAATCCTAAAGTAACTGCGGGGTTGATCTGTGTGCCGGAAATATGCCCGTAGGTGTAGATTAATCCAACTAAAATTAAACCATGGGCGAGTGCAGGCACAACCACACCGAATAATGGCGCGACCACAACGGCAAATCCACCGATAAACACCAGTACGAATGTACCTACAAATTCGGCGATACTCTCTTTGATTAAGTTGTTATCCATTTTTTATTTCTCCAATCGTGTGCTTGGTTATTGCAATTGATAATATGCTGTGATTGCCAAAAATAGTAGATTGTTTCAAAAAAGGAGCAATATCTTATTTCACCCTTATTTTTGTCATTATTTACGCAACTAGGGGTTTACATGGTGAGGGTGCTTTGCTATAACTAGCCATATCCTGCCGTGTGCGTCATGACGCGACTAGTTTTGAGCCAACACCCTAAAAACGGGCAACCGGGGTCGGCTGTGGACGTGATAGACCTGCGCTGGTCAAGACTGATATAGTTGATAGGTTACCCACCTGCGAAAGCAGGTTCAAAACAATGCGGCAAACGGCATGGCGGGTCTTTTTAGAAAAGATTTTAGAGCAGACCAATCCTCTGGTCTGCTCTTTTTGTTTGCTTATGGGAATTACTTGCAATATCGTATTTTACTGTGAGTAACTTTGTCCGAACACATCAACCATTAAGTTGCCCATCAGGTTACGATTGGGGATCAAGACAGCGGCACCATCAGTGGTGGTAAATGGTTGTGTATAGTTGTAATCGATCACGCCGGTACGGATATTTTCTGATGGAATATCTTTGAGGTACCACGCAAGGCGAACAATTTGATCAAGTGAGAGGTTGGTGTACACATTGTCTTCCCACGAAGAAAGCAGGGTGGGGGCACGAATGATTAGACCGGGTAGCATATCTAGGTTGAGAATCTGATCACGCACCGCATAGATAACCTGTTGTTGACGATTAGCACGTTCAAAATCGCTATCTCCATGACGTGTGCGTGCAAATTTGAGCGCGGTCTGACCATCTAGCTGATGTGTGCCAGCGGGTAGATAGAAGGGGTCATAACCGTAGAACATATTGGGATAATACTGATCGTTGATCGTATAGTCTGTTGTAACTGTGACACCGCCAATAGCATCAACCAGATCAATAAATGCCTGGAAATCAACGGCAAGGAAATCATTTACACGGATGCCAAGATTGTATTGTACGGTTTCCATCGCTAAACGCGGACCATAGCCCGATTGTTGAATCTCCCCTAATAGCATAGGGGTATTGATGCGTTGCAATTGGCTATACCCCGGTACGGAGACATAAAGATCACGTGGGATGCTTAAAATACCCAATGATTGTGCGGCAGGGTCAATGCTGACAAGCATCATGGTGTCCGTTCGATACGATAGACCTGTTTCACCCGGACGGCGATCTAATCCCACAACGAGAATCGTAAACCGTGATGATCCATCCCATGGTTCAAGGATAATGCTTGATCCATCTTCGAGAACGATTTCTTCACCACCTGAACCTGTTTGATCGTTACGGAAATTTGCCGGTGTCGGCAATATCGACAGGTTAGCAACGGCTGTTGGAATAATTTCCTGTTCAGTACTCGTATTCCTCAGAAGAAAGAACACACTCATGCTGACCATCACAACGATGCCCAAAAGTGCGACAGCGACAATTACCCATGCCCATTCTTCACCAGAATTTCGACCATTGACCCGGCGTTTACGAACACGTTCACGAGCCGCTGACTCACGATATAATGGGGGAGGAGACGTTTTTGTCGTATATACGGGTGGTTTTGCTGTTGGAATAGACTGTTCTGATGAAATTTGTACAGGCTTGTCATTTTTCCAGGTTGGTGCGCTATTTTTGTCCGGCACAGTCAGACGCGCAAACGTTGAATCATCGTAGCGCGGTGCTTCTGGCACAACGCTATTGACGACGGTTTTTTCCACGTCATTCTGCTGATCATGTTCAGGGTTGAATTCTTTTGTCATAGTATTGATATAATCTTTTTGAGATCACTCTTATAAGTATGAGTATAGGCATGGTTGAAAAATGCGTCAATGGCACTTGATCTACGATTCTCCTACTTCCGGTTCACGGAACATGGCAATTGATGAAGTTATTCTCCAAAAAGTGGGTGCAGGCGAACTACCACCTACACTCCGTTTTTATAGCTGGTCTCCTGCCTGCTTGTCTTTAGGCTATGGGCAACGCTCTCAAGATGTTGACCGTGATGCCTTGATGCAATGGGGATGGGATATTGTGCGACGCTCAACAGGGGGTAAGGCGATTTTACATATCGATGAGTTAACGTACAGCCTCGCGCTTCCTGCTGACCATGAAATCGCGTCTGGTGGGATTATTGAAAGTTATCGCCGGATTAGCAATGCATTGCTCGCGGGTCTTAATCGCCTCGGTGTGCAATCTCAAGCAGATAAGCGGGTAGATGATATAAAGACAATAGGTCCCGTATGTTTTGAAACGCCATCACATTATGAGATTACTACACAAGATGGTCGAAAACTTGTTGGAAGCGCACAGGTGCGTAGGAAAAATGGTGTCTTGCAACATGGTACATTACCCTTATTCGGGGATGTTGCACGTATTTGCGATGCGCTTGCCTATAAAACACCATATCATCGTGAAGAGGCGAAATTTCATGTTCGCGAAAGAGCTACAACACTGGCAGATGCTTTGGGGGAAGAACTTACATGGGAGGCTGTTGCATATGCCATTCGCGTTGGGTTTGAAACCACCTTTGATGTGACGTTTAGTGTTGTAAAATCTGAGGATGTGCTGTCTAAATCCACTATTGAACAACTAGAAGTAGATGAATTCGCAAATTCTGATCGTATTTTCAGGCTCTAAAATTCCCTGTTGCTTCGTGTAGTCATTGTGAGATAGAATAGATGTTCGTATAATAATGTTCAATGGTTTAATTAGGGTAAAAGTAATGTCTGATATTCGCCAACCGTCATTATTTCATCTCACACCACAATCTCCGGAAGAAATCAGCCGACACACCCCATTCGCGGCAACATTAACGCTATTTGCAGAAAATCTTGCAAAAGAGGGTAAGACACGAAATACGATTACGTCCTTTATCTCTGACCTTAACCTTGTTGGAGAGCATTTAGATAGCTCTACACCGGTAGGACAGTTCAAAACATCTATGCTAAATGACTTCTTAGAATGGCTCGAAAATGGACGTGGCGTACCCTGTAGCCGTAAATCATATGCACGACGTGTGACGACACTGAAAGTTTATTTTAAGTGGTTAAACACGCTTGGGACGATTTCACATGATCCTGCAAAGGCATTATTGCAACGCTCAGGTCCTGCACCCTTATCAAACGTACTCAACGAAGATCAGATTCAAGACGCTCTTCACCATGCTCAGATGATGAAAAAAAGCGATGAGCAAGATTATCGCCCTGAGATGTTGTTTCGTTTATTGTTAGAAACAGGAATTAAGAAAAGCGAAGCCTCACGTTTATTACCGGATGATATTGACCGTAGTAATCCCAAAGCGCCAATATTGACAATACGACATAAGCGCAAAAATCAATATAAAGAGCGCCGGATTGGTTTAGATAGCGACTGGCTTAAGGTTTATGATCTTTATCGGCAACAATATCCGCCTAAATCAGGTAAAGAAGAAATATTCACCTGTACTGCGCGTAACCTTGAATATATCTTGACGGATGTTGGCGAACGAGCAGAGATTCCGTTTAAACTTTCTTTTGAAGCAATGCGTTGGACAAGCGCTGTTCGTGACTATCGACAAGATATCAGCGAAGATGCGATCCGCGAGAAACTTGGTTTAAGCAAGGTAAGCTGGTATGAAACCAGCAATAAAATTAAGCGTCTCTCTGAACAATTAGATCGTGATAACATTAAATCTCAATAGACGCGGAGTATCAACCCTTTTAGATATTCACCCTCCGGGAACGTTAATGCTATCGGATGGTCATCATTTGCGCCTAATCGTTGGACAATTTGTGCTTTTCTTCCGCTATCTACAAGTGCGCCAAAGACAATTTTTTGGAATAGATCTGCGCTGATAGACCCTGAGCAAGAAAACGTTACTAGATAGCCACCTGTTTTAATCAGATGTAACGCGTTTAGATTGATGTCTTTGTAACCGCGCGATGCGTTTTCTACCTGTTTTTTATTATGGGCAAATTTGGGTGGATCAAGAACAACAATATCGAATTCTTCGCCCAAATCCGCAAGATCACGTAAATATTCAAATACATCGGCTTGAATGTATTCATATTTTTTTACATCAAGTAATTCGTTTTCAAGTACGTTGCGTTCTGCATTTTGTAAGGCTTCGTGTGATGCATCCACATTTACTACGCGCTTCGCATTTTCAGCAAATAAACCAAAGCCGCCGGTAAAGCTAAATAGATTCAGCACAGAAACCTCTTCGCTGTCGCTACGTTGAATCAGCGTATTGATGATCTGATGATTTGCCATTTGATCGAGATAGTGTCCGGTCTTATGTCCGTGTATAACATCAACAAATTGATAACGATCTTGATTGAAAATGCGAATTACTGATGGTGGTGAATCACCCCACAACACGCCGGTTACTTGTTCTAAGCCCTCTTTTTCGCGTATATCGACATCACTTCGCTCATAGACCCCATGTACAATATCTTTACCAAGGATTGTAACGAGGGATTCTGTAATAGCGCTTTTATAAATATCAATACCAAGTGTGAGTGCCTGTAGCACCAGCCAACCTGCATAATAATCAACAATTAGACCGGGGATGTAATCATTTTCTGCATTCACCAGGCGTATAGCACAAAGCGGATTAGTTTGGATCAATTGTAAACGGTTGGAACGAGATATTGCATTTTCCAGCATATCCCGCCACCATACATTATCAACAATCTCATCTTCCCACGTCAGCATGCGTACTCTGATCTGTGATTTAGTGTTCCAATACCCTTTACCGATATAAGCATGATCGTGAGCACGTACAGTAACGATGTCACCATCTTCTGGCATACCCTCTATCGCTCGTATTGCTCCAGAAAATACCCATGGATGTTGATTCAGGATCGGTTTGTCGCGACGTGGTTTGATGATAATATTTTTCTCTGGCATGGAGTCAACTTTACGATTGTTTATTAGATGAAAGGTAATCTTTGGAAGTACACCAAGATTAATGGATGGTAACGAATTGCGATGCAATAGAGAAGACGGAACTTATTTAGATTTCCCACATATATCCCACAATATGATGTCGGGATGTGGGTAAATGTGTGGGTTCTATGAAACAATGAGTGATTGCAACTTATTTTCATCGAGAATAGTCACTCCTAGTTTCATGGCTTTTTCTGCTTTACTGCCCGGTGAATCGCCAACAACGACATAATCGGTCTTTTTGCTGACACTTGATGTCACTTTACCGCCATGTGATTGTATGAGGCTTTTTGCTTCATCGCGTGTCATGGTGGGTAATGTGCCAGTGAGTACAAATGTTTTGCCTGCTAGTGAATCGCTACTGAGCGTTTTTTGCTCCGCCTGCATGTTGACTCCAGCAGATTCCATCTTTTGCAAAATATCTTTATGGAAGTCATCAGCAAACCAGTTGACGATATTTTGTGCAAGTATAGGACCTAAACCCTCAATATCTTCAATTTCTTCTGGTGTTGCGATAGAAAGTTTTTTAATCGAACCAAAACGATCTGCCAGAAGGGCGGCGACAGTATTACCAACACCATCAATCCCAAGTGATCCAATGAAGCGATCCAATGCGCGTGTTTTGGCTTTTTCGATAGATTGAAGTAGGTTATCAACTTTCTTTTCGCCGAAGCGTTCAAGCTCAAGCAGTGGCTCACGATCTAATGTGAAAATATCCGCTTCATCGGTAATGAAACCCTGCTCAATAAGTGTACGGACTGTTTGTGGTCCCATCCCCTCAATATCCATAGCACTACGTGAAACAAAAAACTCAATGCTTCTAAAGACCCGTTCAGGACATCGTGGATTGGTGCAGAAATAATCTACAGCATCTTCTGGGCGTTCAACGGGTGACTCACAAAATGGGCAGGTTTTGGGCGGAGTGATTGGGATTTCATCGCCAGTGCGTAATTCAATTATCGGACCAATAACATATGGGATCACATCACCGGAGCGCTTGATAATTACTGAATCTCCGACACGAATATCCAACTCTTCAATAAATTTATAATTATGTAGTGTGGCGTTGCTGACCGTGACACCCCCAACAAAAACTGGCTCCAATTGGGCTGTTGGGGTCAATTTACCGGTGCGCCCGACATTGGCAGTCACACCAATGAGTTTTGTGGTCACTTCCTGCGCTGGGAATTTGTAAGCGATTGCACTGCGCGGGTCTTTGCCGACAATGCCTAGTTCTCTTGCTAGATCAAGTTGGTTAACTTTAATAACTAGACCATCTATTTCGTATTCAAGGTTGTCTCTGTTGGATTCCCATGTGGGTATCTGCTGGATAATGTTGGATAATGTTGGATAATGTTGTGAATCCGGCGCGATTTCGAACCCTAAGTCCTGTAAATAGTTGAGTCTATCCCACTGCGTATCCAAGACAATCGTATTTCCTGCAATGTCGATATCGCTTATATCTACGATTGCATACAGAAATGCAGTTAAGGGGCGTTGTGAGGTGATACGTGAATCTTTTTGCTTCAAGGTACCGGATGCTGTATTACGGGCATTGACGTAGAGTGGTAATTCTTGTTCACGTTGTTTTTCGTTCAAAGCTGTAAAATCTGCCTTAAGAAACAGCACCTCTCCACGAACAACAAGGCGCTTTGGCGGTGTCATGTTACTCTCCGTGACAGGAATTCGCAAAGGTACGGTGCGGATCGTTCTCACATTTGCTGTAACATCATCTCCAACTGTGCCGTTACCTCGTGTTGCCGCCTGTTGTAGCACGCCATTTTCATAAGTAATGACGATGCTCAACCCATCAAGTTTAGGCTCTAATGTATAGCTGAGATTTGTATTAGAGGACAGTAATTTTAGATTACGTTCTTCCCATGAGAATATCTCTTCATCTGTCGTCGCTTTGCTCAAACTCAAAATGGGAGCAGGGTGTGTAACTTTGGCGAAGTCTTCACTAAGGTCACTGCCTGTACGTTGTGTAGGGGAATCGGCAGTTACATATTCGGGATTTGCGGTTTCCAGTGCTACAAGTTTGTCAAATAGTTTGTCATATGTCGCATCACTGATAATCGGCGCACTTTTGACATAATACAGATAGCTATGACGATGCAATTGATCCCGCAATGTTGCAATCTGCTCGCGTATCCCTGTCATAAAATTGGCTCCCGATTATGGTGTGATTCTGTCCACGAAATTATGGACATCATTGTACAATGCGGGCGGAATTCGGACAAGTGTTCTAATTTGGAGTTAATAACGCAAAATGCGATGTATAAAGCTGGCATCATGTGGGTAATTGTGGGTTATGGTGTTGGATAATGTGGGAATCTATCCATCAGTGCCATCTTCAGAAACGATAGCCTCAGGAATGAGATAATTCGATGCCGCCCATCCGCGTCGTGTGGAGTCGAAGACATCTTCAATAAGCCACCAGGTTAAACCATCACTCTGGCGCGGTCCATCCATAATTGTGAACAATGACCCCTCCGGTGCGCGAAAAATGATGCTTGTGTCGATTACACCGGCACGATCTCTAATATTGAGTTCTTGTACACCGACATCACTGACAATAACCGTTTCGCCGATTGTAATCGGGCGTGGGGTTGGAGAAATAACAGGTGTCGCAACTGTTGGACCTGCGAGAACCAATGGCGCTACTGGACTACGCAATGTATCCACTTCTGGTGGAAAGGTAGCGGTTGCCGGTGATGCAGGAAATGATTGTGGGCGCTGAGAAGGAACTGCCGTACTCAAGATAACAACTGGCTCTGCTTCAGGAATATCGTTATTTCCACCCATACTGAGCACAAGGGCGATAATTCCACCTGCTAAGGCAACGACAATAATAAGCATCAATACCAATGACCATAACGGTAAATACAAACCACTTTTTCTTCGTTGTCGGGCGCGTCCGTGTTTAGGCGATTGTCCCCGATAGGCTTGTTGTTGTCGCTGATTTACCGGAGGCACAGGTTGCGTAGGTGGTCTTCGCACTGCATGTTGCCTCCGTGACGGTGGCGCAGGCGGTAGATTACGGGTACGCGATTGTGGTGTGACCGCCCGTGTGACTTCGTGTGGATTGGTATCATCCAATTGAGGTATATTGGAAGAAATTGGTTGTGTGCGATTGTCATCGGGATTTTCTTGGATTGGTTGTGTGTTATCAGTCATTTGTTATAAACATCGATACAGAATATTTACCGCTAATCATACGAGTATTGTTTGCAAACTACAAATTATATTGCTACATCGTAATGAAATCGTAGGGGGCAATTTGATGAATCAGTTTTCCCAACTTTCACCGATTGTACAGGCATTGCTTGCAACATTATTTACATGGGGTGTCACTGCATTAGGTGCTATGACGGTATTCTTGACAAGAGAAATCAATCAACGCGTGCTGGACTGGTTGCTAGGTTTTGCAGGCGGAGTGATGATCGCGGCAAGTTTCTGGTCATTATTGGCACCGGGTATCGAATTAGCAGAAGATCAGGGGGTTCCAGGTTGGATTCCTGCCGTAGTCGGTTTTTTATCTGGTGGCGTGTTTTTGCGTTTAGTTGATGCTGTGCTACCACATTTACACATCGGATTACCGCGTGAAGAGGCTGAAGGACTGAAAACATCATGGCAACGGTCAGTTTTGTTGGTGACTGCGATCACACTACATAATATTCCCGAAGGATTAGCGGTTGGTGTAGCCTTTGGTGCCGCTGATCTCGGTCTAGAATCGGCTTCTTTTGCGGCGGCTGTAGCGCTTGCTTTAGGCATAGGTTTACAAAATTTCCCTGAAGGTATTGCAGTAGCAATGCCTCTCCGTCGTGAAGGAATGAGTAGATGGCGGAGTTTTTTGTACGGTCAGTCATCTGGCATTGTGGAACCTGTGGCAGGTGTTATTGGTGCGGCGGCGGTGATAGTCGCGCGCCCGATCTTACCATACGCATTGAGCTTTGCAGCGGGTGCTATGATATTTGTTGTGGTCGAAGAAGTAATTCCATCATCCCACCAGGAAGGCAATGCCGATCTTGCAACAATGGGTGTGATGATCGGTTTCGCCGTAATGATGGGATTAGATGTGGCACTTGGTTAACGTTGTTTTAGCCATGTCATAAACTTTTCAACTGTCCATGTGTTAATGACATTCTGGGCTTCTACCCATCCCCGTCGGGCAGTTGTGATGCCGTAGTGCATCAAATCCATGTCTTCTGCACTGTGGGCATCGGTATTTATGGATAAGTAGATACCCATCTCAACGGCGCGACGGGCATATTGCGCTTCAAGATCTAATCGATGTGGATTGGCATTGATTTCTAACGCGGTATTATGTTCCGCTGCGGCTTCAAAAACAGCATCCATATCAGCATCAACGGGTTCACGCGAGGGGATTAGCTGTGCGCGTGGATGACCGATTAAATCTACGTGCGGATTCTTTATAGCATTAAGGAGACGTTGGGTGATTTTTGTACGATCTTGCCGAAGACTCACATGTAAGGATGCAATGACAAAATCTAACTGTTCCAGAACCTCGTCAGGGTAATCAAGACTACCATCTGCGTTAATATCCATTTCTGTACCATGAAAGACATGGAAATCATTACCAAAGTTGTCGTTGACTGTGCGAACTTCTTCCTGTTGCTCTAACAGTTGTTCGATGGATAAACCATTTGCGATACCCAAACTTCGCGAATGATCAGTAATGACGATGTATTTCCTCCCGCGTTTGATGGCTTCTTCTGCCATTTGCTGTACCGAAAGTTTGCCATCGCTCCATGTGGTATGCATGTGGAGGTCTGCTTGTATATTATCAAGTGTGATCAGGTCGGGCAACGAATCCGTTTTGGCGGCTTCAATTTCGCCATTATCTTCACGAAGTTCAGGCGCAATCCACCTTAACCCGACTGTTTGATAGACAGCTTCTTCGTTATCGCAAAGAATTTTTTCCGCGGATTCTATAATATTGCCATCATCACCTATTGGACTAAAAGTATGTTCATTAAGACTGAAGCCCTTTTCTAAGGCTAATTGACGCATCCTTACGTTGTGTGCCTGACTGCCTGTAAAGTAATTAAGTGCAGTGCCCCAACGAGCCTTTTCTAAAATCCGTAGATCAACTTGTAAACCAGTCAACAATTCAACCGAGCTTTTAGTGGGTCCATGACCGAGTATTCGGGCGACATTCTCCATATTGACGAATACCTCCATAATGGGTTCTGCATGCGATTGTGATTCTGTGGCAATCAGAATGTCCACATCCCCGATAGTGGGACGACCACGACGAATACTACCGGCAATCTCACCGTCAATAGCTTGTGGTAATGCCATCAACATTCGGAGAATTTTTTGAGCCGCTGGTAGTGCATCACCAAGGCGAGTGCGTCCAGTTTGGCGTGCAAGTGCCTCAATACCATCAATGATTTTCTGCTCACTCTTGGCACCCATCCCCGAAAGTGCCCTAAGCGCTTGCTTACGTGCCTCTTTTTCTAATGCTTCGATGCTTGTAATGTTGAGTTCTTTCCAAAAAAGTTTCGCTTTTTTAGGACCAACACCATTAATCCGCATAATATCCACGACACCGGGAGGAACTTCTTGTGCGAGTTTTTCGTAGAATTCGAGGTTGCCAGTTTCGATCATTTCCTCGATTTTTTCTGCAAGTGTTTTGCCAATGCCATTGATATCTGTTAGACGCTTTTCATCCGCAATCACCCGCAAATCACGCGGTACCTCGCGTAATGTTTCTGATGCGCGACGATAAGACAATACGCGATGAATATTGTCACCACGAATTTGCAACATATCAGCAACTGTTTCAAAAATATCGGCAATTTCGCGGTTGGTAAGAGTTTTCACGGTACAAGTCCATTTCGCTCATGTGTTCGATTTCGTTTAGTAAACCGCAACTTCTCGTGTAAATCAAGGATCAGTGAATTCGACTGAGATTCAGTGGCGTGAGTTGTAAAAATAGATATTTGACGGTGTTTGATTTTGCGTCTCGTATACATGTCTATGGATCGTTTTTATGAAATCTCTTGACAGTATTGAATATTCGCGTTACGATTTTTTACAGTTAATGACAAATCAATAATTGCTAAAAACGTTGATCCAGAAGAGTATTTACTCGCCATGGTGTTCAGAGAGTCGTCGCTTGCTGTGAAGACGATACACTCAGGGGTGAAGAATGGGCTGGGGAGTTGCATGGACGAAAGGATAATTCTAAGTAGTCTGTGACGGACGCGCACCGTTATCATAGCGCGGGGTATCGAAATAATTCTGTACCCTACTGAGTGCGGTAAAGGTTGTTCCTTTGCCGAAACAAGGTGGCACCGCGAGATTTCCCATCTCGTCCTTGTGGATGAGTTGGGTTTTTGTTTTTATAGCGCATCACAACTCATCCGCACTATCTTGTGTTGATTATTTTGAGGAGTTTGATCGTATGGTGACCACAACCTTAAGACAACGTACCGATGTCAAGCCAAGGCGCGACGAAATTGAAGAATTATTCAAACAGGGTGATCTTGTTCCGGTTTATCGTCGTTTATTAGCAGATTTAGAAACCCCCGTTTCTGTGTTTATGAAGCTCTCTCAGTCACACAATGCCTATTTCATGCTAGAAAGCGTGGAAGGAGGCGAACAAGTTGGTCGTTATTCGTTTATTGGCGTGAACCCCAAAGGCGTAATTACCTTCAAGAACAATGTTATTTCACACTTAGTCGATGGTGAGACAACAGAACGTTCGCTGACAGAAGGCGAAGACCCCTTACATGCCATCAAGCAAGAATTCGACAGATATAAGCCAGTACATGTTGATGGTTTGCCCCGTCTAATCGGAGGGGCAGTGGGGTATATTGGCTATGACATTGTGCGTTACTTCGAACGATTGCCGGACACGTCCACCTCTGATCTTGACCTGCCGGAAGCGGCGTTTATGTTACCGGATACATTGGTCATCTTTGACCATGCTAAGCATCAACTGATTGTGATGGCAAATGCTTACAACGATACGGATAATCCACAAACGGCGTATCAAGACGCGATCCGTAGAATCGATCAAATCGTTGTTGCATTAGGTAAACCGCTTCCTTCAATGCCAATTGCAAAAGAACCTCTTAATGAATCGCTTGTTTCCAACATGCCACAGGAAAAATTTGAAGCGAACGTGCGTGCCGCCAAAGAATACATTGCGGCAGGTGATGCTTTTCAGATTGTACTATCACAACGCTTTACACGTCGTACCGTCGCTTCTCCACTAGCGATTTACCGCGCTGTGCGAGCGTTAAACCCATCGCCATATATGTTTTACCTCAATTTTGGGCAAGGTTTTACGTTGATGGGTGCATCGCCAGAAATGATGGTACGTATGGAAGATGGAATCGCCACAACACGCCCAATCGCTGGTACACGTAAGCGTGGTGCAAATGACGCAGAAGATCGTGAATTAGCGGATGATTTACTCGCTGATCCAAAAGAACGGGCAGAACATGTTATGCTCGTTGATCTCGGGCGTAATGACCTCGGGCGTGTGAGTGAATATGGCACGGTGAAGGTCACGGAAATGATGAATATTGAACTGTATTCCCATGTTATGCACATCGTCAGTCAGGTTCAAGGAAAAGTGCGTGCTGGTATGGATGCGTTTGATTTGTTCCGCGCAACATTCCCTGCCGGTACGCTTAGTGGCGCTCCAAAAGTGCGGGCTATGGAGATTATCGAAGAGCTTGAAGGTATAAAACGCGGTCCCTATGGCGGGGCGGTAGGCTATTTTAGTTTGGACGGATCAATGGATACATGCATCACTATTCGCGCCTTGATTATGAAAGAAGATCGTGTCTATATTCAAGCGGGTGCGGGTATTGTTGCGGATAGCGACCCGACAAATGAGCATGTCGAGTGCATCAATAAAGCGAAGGCACTCGCAGTAGCAATTGATTATGCTGAACATGGACTTATGTAGTCCTCGCATTGTAGGGCGTTTGGTGTTATGTCTATAGACAACATACCCCTTATTAGGAGAGATTTACGATGGCATTAAAACGAGTCATGTTTATTCGTCCGGGCGAAACTGAATGGAACTTGCTAGGACGTTGGCAAGGTTGGGTGGCAGTACCGCTTAATGAGCATGGTCAACAACAAGTGAAGCGCCTTTCAGGATTTATTAGAAATCTTGGCGTACGGATGTTGTATTCAAGTGATACACAGCGAGCCGCAGAAACTGCTGAAATCCTCGCGGAAAATTTGGGGTTTGAGCCTAAACTTGATGAACGCTGGCGAGAGCGCCATATTGGGCATTGGCAAGGGATGATTTTGCCGGAGGTAAGGAGCTGGTACCCTGATGAATACGAAGCTATGTTAAATAAATTAGATGATTACCGTGTTGATGGCGGCGGAGAATCACGTAATGATGTCCGGGCGCGTGTCACGGAAGCCTTTAATGAAATTTTAGAAGAGTGGGATAAAGAGGATGCGGCTATTAACATCGGTGTCATCACACATACAACTGCCATTCGTGTATTGCTTGAAACACTGATCGAAAGTGGTGACCTTACTGAAGTACCCTTTGGTAATTCATCTGTCACAACGATTACACGTCAAGATGATAATACTTGGAAATTAACTGCGGCTAACGACACAACACATCTTGAAGGTTTGGAAAGTCGCTATATGCCAGAAGTGGAGTACGATAAATGATCCTAGTCATTGATAACTACGATAGCTTTACATATAACCTGGTACAACAAATGGGCGAGATAGGCGCAGACTTACATGTTGTTCGCAATGATCAAATATCGCTAGAGAACATCAGAAAGCTCAACCCTTCACATATTGTTGTTTCACCTGGACCGGGTACACCCGATGACGGGGGTGTTTCATTGGACGTTATTCGTGAGATGGGTGCATCTACGCCAATTCTAGGTGTTTGTCTGGGGCATCAATGCATTGGACAAGCCTATGGCGGTGTGGTCACGCGTGCTGATAGGCTGATGCATGGTAAGACCAGCATGATCTATCACAAACATGATCCTCTTTTCAATGGCATACCGAGTCCTTTTGAGGCAACACGTTATCACAGTTTAATTGTTGAAGAAGACACGATTCCAGATAGTCTGATGGTAACAGCCTTTACTGAAGATGGTGAAATTATGGCGTTTCGTCATAGAGAAAACCCGGTGGCGGGTGTGCAATTCCACCCAGAGAGCATTTTGACAAAATATGGTCCTCGTTTGCTCAAGAACTTTATCGAGAATACATTTTTAGCAGTATAGCAAGATAAGGATAACGATTTACATGGAAATACAACGCGCAATTGATGTCATTGGTCGCTTCGGGCATTTGCTCCCTGAAGAGGCTGAAGGCGTAATGAACAATATTATGGGTGGCAACGCAACCGAAGCACAAATTGGTGCTTATTTGATGGGTTTGCGGATGAAAGGCGAAACTCAGGCGGAAATCGTCGGGAGTGCACAGGCGATGCGTGCGAATGCAGTGCATGTACCTACAAAATATGCTGGTACAAATTTGCTAGATACCTGTGGTACAGGTGGTGACCGTTCCGGAACATTTAACATCAGCACAACGGTTGCTTTTGTTGCAGCCGGTGCAGGGATTCCAGTTGCCAAGCATGGTAATCGTGCTGCGTCTAGCAAATGCGGGAGCGCAGATGTGCTGGGTGAATTGGGTGTAAATCTTGATTTAACCCCTGAGCAGGTCGGTGAATGCGTTGATGAAGTCGGGATTGGTTTTCTCTTTTCTGTGAAATTGCATCCTGCCATGAAACATGCCATTGGACCCCGTCGTCAGCTGAGTGTTCGTACCATTTTCAATATTCTTGGTCCGTTGACAAATCCCGCAGGGGCGCGTCGTCAACTCATGGGCGTATTTGCGCCGGATTTGACGGATTTGTTGGCGCATGTACTGGGTGAGCTGGGAGCACGTTCTGCGATGGTGGTGAATGGTTACGGCGGGCTGGACGAGCTGACGACCACCGGACCGAATACGGTCAGCCACTTTAATAATGGCACGGTCAACAGTTTTACGCTCGACCCACTCGAATATGGTTTCGATGGAGCAAATATCCATGATTTATTGGGTGGCGACGCGCCCACCAATGCTGGTATTTTGCGCGGCGTATTAAACGGTGACATTCAAGATGCGAAGCGTGATGTGGTCGTGTTGAACGCTGGTGCGGCAATTTATGTTGGTGGAAAAGCTGCAGATATTACGGAAGGCATCAAAATTGCGCGGGAAATCATCGATAATGGCGCGGCTGTAGAAAAACTCGATAAGTTCATCGAATATAGCCAGAAGCTAGCAGGGTGATAAGAGGAAAAGATTTTGTTCGTTAAAACTAATACCATTCTTGACAAAATTCTGGCTCGGAAGGTGCAAGAGGTTGCAGAGCGTAAAGCTATCAACACACCATTAGATTTACGCCGAGAAGCAGAGTCAACTACAAACGTCCGCAATTTCGCTAATACACTCAGCAAAGAAACAGTTGCCGTAATTGCCGAAGTCAAAAAGGCATCGCCGAGTAAAGGTGTGCTAATCGAAAATTTCGATCCAGTGCAACTTGGTACGATATATTCAGAAAATGGTGCTTCTGCGATTTCTGTACTCACTGATGTAGACTTTTTTCAGGGGCATTTAGATTATCTGTCGCAGGTTCGTGGAGCAGTAGATATTCCTGTTCTGCGTAAGGATTTCATTATTGACTCGTATCAGGTAAACGAGGGGCGTGTGGCTGGTGCAGATGCAATTTTGTTGATTGTCGCGGCACTAGAAGACGCGCAAATGTCAGATTTATTCGCTCAAATCACGGCACTCAATATGTCCGCATTGGTCGAAGTGCATAATGAGACTGAACTGGAACGGGCACTTAAATTAGGGGCTTCTTTGATCGGGATTAATAACCGTGACCTGAAAACCTTTGATGTTGATCTTGGGACGACTGCACGTCTAGCAAAACTTGTCCCGCATACCGTCACATTGATTGCAGAAAGTGGCATCCGTAATGCTGATGATGTTCAGCTTATGGGGCAACATGGCGCACATGCCGTGTTGGTGGGCGAATCATTGGTAAAAGCACAACAGTCTGGCGAAGATTTGCCTGCGATGATTACTGCTTTTAGCCAACAACGTAGGGCGTAATCATGACGACTTTTCAGTATTCTTCGCAAATTCTTGAGGACTTTCCTAATCTGGTTAGTGGGGTTGTCGTAATTCGTAATGTCAAAAATGACATAAACCCAGACGGATTAGAAGACGCGTACAATGCGGAGCAAGTCGCAGTTATGGCACGTATTGGCACGAAAGCGCTGAGTGAAATTGCTTCTTTGACTGCATGGCGTAAGGTTTTTCGACAGTTCGGTGTTGAACCGACGAAGTATCGTAGCGCGCCGGAAGCGTTGCTAAGACGATTGAGGAAGAAGGGATACATACCGCATATCAATTCGCTAGTTGATATTGGTAATCTCATCAGTATTCGTTATGCGTTACCGGTTGCGATTTTTGATACAGATGCCACAAACGGCGTAATCACTGTGCGATATGCAGATGGTTCAGAACGATATTGTGGGCTTCATGAAAAAGAAGTACATCATCCTGATGTTGGTGAGGTGATATTTGCTGACGACACAGGTTTGGTCGTTGCAAGGCGATGGTGCTGGCGACAAAGCGCAGAAAGTGCGGCGCAATCACGTACAAACAATGTCGTCATTACAATCGAAGCGCAACATGATAATTCCCGGACCGATATTCAGAACGCGTTAAATGATATGATTGTCTTGCTTGAAACCTACATTGAGGGTGAAGCCGAACACGCTATACTAGATTACGACAATTATCGAATTTAGTTTGTTGGAAACGAGGTGTTATGTATGACTGTTAGGGTCAAGGTCTGTGGTTTAACCTCTTACGATGATGCACGTTTTTGCGCTCAGAACGGTGTGGATATGCTAGGATTCAATTTCTTTAAGCGTAGCCCTCGTTATATTGATCCTAATGAGGCTCAGATGATCTGTGATCGCCTTCGAGAGGAATTTGGTGATGCGTGTCCTGCGTTAGTCGGCGTGTTTGTGAACCCCACAGATAGCGATGTCTCGATTATCACCAATAAAGTCGGGTTAGATGCGGCGCAACTGAGCGGCGATGAATCCGCTGAGTTAATTGCTGAATTACGAGGCATTGGCTTCAAAGGCATACGTCCAATGAACCTACAAATGGCGCTAGAAGATGTCAAATATTTCGCGGCGCATTTTCCATCAAATGAACGTATGCCGTCGATATTGCTGGATGCCTATCATCCCTTACTATACGGCGGAACGGGTAAGCAAACGAGTACAGAAGTCGCACTTGCGGTAAAAGCAGAGGCGCCTCGCTTGATGTTGGCTGGTGGATTAAACCCTGAAAATGTTGCAGGGCGTGTCTTGGAAATTCAACCGTGGGGTGTGGATGTTGCTAGTGGTGTAGAGGATGACCAACCGGATGTGAAGAATCACAACAAGATCAGAGCATTTATTGAGGCGATACGTGGTTGAGTATTTCGATATTTATGATGAGGCGCTAAACAAGATAGGTGTCAAAGCGCGTGACGATGTGCATCGTGATGGCGATTGGCATTGTGTATTTCATTGTTGGGTGATCTATCGTGATGAAAGCGGAACAGATTATGTTATTGCACAAAAACGTAGCGCGAATAAGAAGATTTTCCCTGAATTTCTCGACATCAGCGCGGCAGGACACTATGCAACTGGCGAAACGATGCATGATGGTATTCGAGAGATTGAAGAAGAACTGGGCTTGGTCGTAAATTTCGAGGATTTGATACCCGTTGGACGGCGTGTTGGCATAAACACCTATAACGGTTTGATTGATCGTGAAATTGCAGACGTGTTTTTCTATATTTGCGATCAACCACTAGCGCATTATGTCTACCAGAAAGAAGAACTTGCTGGGTTGATCGCACTGGATGTTGATGCAGGTTTGCGATTATTTGATCATACAATATCTGAGATGAGTGCGCCCACAGTTGGACTAGGACAATCAACTGTTTCGATCTCTTTAAATGATTTTGTACCAACAATTGATCGCTATTTTCATAAGATCCTAGTGCTTACGAAACGTTGTTTGGATGGTGAAGACCATCTGTTGATTTGAAATATTATGAGATAAACAATGAGGTTTAATGGAATGACGGACTTATATATTGACATTAATAAGACCAATTTGCCTGATGCTCGCGGTTATTTTGGTGAGTTTGGCGGACGATTTGTACCAGAAACGCTAATGCCCGCGCTTGATGAACTGATTGTGGCATATGAAGAAGCAATGGCTGATCCTGAATTTCAGGGTGAACTAGCACATTTGCAACGCACATATACGGGTCGTCCAACGCCTGTAACATATGCCAAACGTTTGAGCGAAAAGCTCGGTGGCGCGAAAATTTATCTGAAGCGCGAAGACCTTGCTCATACTGGTGCACATAAGATCAATAATGCGTTAGGGCAAGCGTTACTGGCGAAACGTATGGGAAAACACCGTGTTGTTGCGGAAACTGGCGCTGGTCAACATGGAGTCGCGAGTGCGACAGCCTCCGCATTACTCGGGTTGGACTGTCATGTATATATGGGCAGTGTGGATATTGCCAGACAACAACCGAATGTATTTCGTATGAAATTACTTGGTTCGGAAGTGATTCCAGTAGAGAGTGGCAGTAAAACCCTAAAGGATGCTATCAATGAGGCAATCCGTGATTGGGTGACCAATGTCAATGACACATTTTATCTGCTTGGTTCCGCTTTAGGGCCACATCCTTATCCGCGCATAGTCCGTGATTTTCAAAGCGTGATCGGCACAGAAGCGCGTGAGCAGATTGTTGAAGAAGCCGGACGTTTACCAGATGTATGTATTGCGTGCGTAGGTGGTGGTAGCAATGCGATCGGCTTATTTCACGCTTTTCGTGAAGATGAAAATATCGATTTGATCGGTGTGGAAGCAGGTGGACGTGGTATTGAAGGAGGCGAACATGCCGCACGTTTTGCAGATCCTAACATCAGTCGTCCGGGCATTTTACAGGGTACACGCTCCTATGTGATGCAAACTCAAGACGGTCAAATTTTGAACACACATAGTATCAGCGCGGGTCTGGATTATGCATCTGTGGGACCAGAACACGCCTATTTGCGTCAGCTTGAACGCGCTTATTACACGATGGCAACTGATGACGAAACGCTTGAAGCATTTCAAACATTGAGCCAAACCGAGGGTATTATACCTGCGCTGGAAAGTGCTCATGCAGTTGCAGAAGTGATTAAACGTGCGCCATCTATGCCTAAAGATAGTGTGATTCTTGTCAACCTTAGTGGACGTGGCGATAAAGACCTTGACACGGTTATTAAAGCGCTTGAACCATCGGATGATTAAATAAATTGTGACGATTGAAAACTTTTCATGGTGGTTGAGCAATTACAAGATTGCGTGGGAAAGGCATGACCCTGAACTGATAGCGACGTTATTCAGTGAAGATGCAATCTACAAGATTTCGCCATTCGCCGAGGATTTACAAGATCGTGATGCGATTGTTCAATATTGGTGTGACATTTCCAGTCATCAGGGCAACGTGCAATTTGCATTTGACATACTTCATGTTGATGAGGATGGTGTTGGCATGGCACATTGGACCGCGCAATTTAATCGTGTGAAATCTGAGAAACTGGTGTATTTAGATGGCATTATGCGGTGCCAATTTGACCATGTCGGGCAGTGTGAACTTTTTGAGGAATGGTGGCATAGTCATTCAATTGCGAAAGATGATGAACTGTGATGAATAGTGAAGATAAAATCATTCGCCTAAAGGATAGTCGCAACCTTGCATATACCGAACATGGTGATGCTAATGGCAAGCCTGTAATTTTTATTCATGGTAATCCCGGTTCTAGGTATATGCGTCATCCTGATGAAAATATTGTTGAGACACTCGGTATTCGCATGATTACACCAGATCGCCCCGGATATGGACTATCAGATTTTCAATCGGGTCGAAAACTGTTGGATTTTCCAGATGATATACAGCAACTAGTGGATGCGCTTGAGATCGACAGGTTTTATGTTCTTGGTGTATCCGCCGGTGGACCATATGTTGCGGCAACTGCGTATATTTTACAAGATCGTGTATTACGTGGCTCAATTTTCAGTGGTGCCGCGCCGTTTGACCGTGGTGATCCGTTGGAAGGTGTTAATGAAGCCTATCGCCTTGCTTACCGATCCGCTAAACAACCTGCATGGTTATTACGATTCCTGCTCAATATTCAAATGCGTAGCGAAAAACGTGACCCTGGCAAAGCATGGGAACAGGTGCTTGAACGTGCAGGACAGGCAGACCGGCACTTATTGTATCAACCAGAATATGCGGAACAGGTCAGAGGGTATCGGTCTGAGGCAGTGAGGAATGGTGTGAAGGGATGGGTTCAAGAAGCGAAACTTGTTGTGTCGCCTTGGGGCTTCTCTCTCAAGGGCATACGGACCGAGATTGACCTGTGGTATGGCGATGAAGATAGTATAGTTCCACCACCGATGGGACATTATTTGAATGAGCATATTCCGAATACACGATGGCATTTTGAACGAGGTGCGGGACATTTTTTGTTTTTCCAGAAATGGCAAGAAATCCTAGAGGCACTCGTTGAAGACTAATCCGGTAACGCTTGCTTGTTCATGGTATCCACGCGGTGAATTGGGACGGTTTAAGCGCGAATTGCCTAAATTGCGTGAAATTTATGAGAAGATTGTTGTCGCAATTATGGATGAGTCAGCAGAAATACAGATGATTCAAGCATTTTTCGAGGAAAACGATGTTCAATATCAAATTTTCTCGGGTTGGAGTGGGCGTTACTTGTGTGTTAAACGGGCGATAGAGTCCGGTGCAAAATACGTGCATTACGTGGATTTTGATCGTCTTGTGCGCTGGTCAGAATGTCATTTTGACGAGTTAAAGCAAGTTGTAGCAACAATCCCTAATCAAGAGTTACTCATTTTAGGGCGGACTGCATTTGCTTGGAACACACATCCACGCTCGATGTTCGAGACGGAAAGATTATTCAATACGGTTTTTTCGCAGTATTTTGAACTTGCGATGGATTTTGGCGCAGGGTCGCGTGGGATGAGTAAAAATGCTGTTGAATACATCTTAAGACATTCAGATTGTAAAGATGCTTTAAACATGGATGCAGGGTGGGCAGTATTGTTAAAACGTGGCGGGTTTTCATGGGGCTATACCGAGGTAGACGGTCTGGAATATGAGTCCGCTGATCAATACAAAGATCGTGCCGCAACTCATGATGAACAAAAAGCGTTACAGGTTGAATTAGATTTAAGTGCAGAGAATTGGGCATTACGTACCACAGTTGCCAATAAGATCATGGTATCTGGCTTATGTGCCATGACACAATCATTACCCTAAGTGAAGTGTGCCGTATTTCTTGCGACATATAGAGGATAGTGGATTATGAATAATATGCGGAAAAAAACTGGCGTTGAATCGCTTGATGAGGTATTTAAAACGACTGAAGCACAGGGTAGGGCGGCGTTTATGCCATATTACCCGATTGGTTACCCGACATATGACGCTTCGTTAGACGCAATTGAACGGATGGCGGGTGTTGGTGTAGATGGATTTGAGATTGGCGTACCCTTTAGTGATCCACTTGCTGATGGACCTACAATTCAAGCGGCAACACAGGTTGCGCTTGATAATGGTATTACGGTGACAAAAACACTTGAAGCGGTAAAAACCTTACGTGAACGTGGGGTTACACAACCATTGATGATGTTTAGTTATCTAAATCCTCTTGTCGCCTATGGTACAGAAAAATTTGTGCATGATGCTAGGGAAGCGGGCGCTGACGGATTAATTATTCCTGATTTGCCGGCGGAAGAAGCGCATATGTTTGCAGACGCGTGCGATGAAACGGGCATGGCGCTAGTTTTCTTCCTCGCGCCGACAAGTAACCCGAAGCGGATAAAGCTGGTTGCCGAACATGCACGTGGATTTATCTACGTCGTAACGTTGACAGGAATCACGGGTGAACGTACCGAGTTGCCAGATTATCTAGCAGAATTCATTGCGCGTCTACGCAAAGAAACAGATCAACCACTTGTGATGGGATTTGGCATTAGTAAACCTGAACATGCACAAATGATGACTGGTCTGGTCAACGGGTTTATTGTGGGTAGTGCGCTTGTAAAGGCGGGTGCCCAAAGTATAAATCATGTTGAGGAATTAGCCTTATCTTTGCGATCTGCTTTAGACAATTAACCATAGAACTATTAGGCAGATTGTACGAAATTCAATGGATATGTCGGTGATTTTGACGAGAAGTTGACAGGCTCTCATAATCTGTAGTATGCTCTGCGCTGAAAAGCAAAGGCACAAAACGTGATTGATAACACAGTTCCGAACACAACCTATTTCTTTTATTATTTTACGAACGACATAGGACGTTTTTGGATGGTTCGTGCTATCTCCACGATTTGTTAACCGTAAAGTAACTCGGTGAAGTCGGCGCAGAGCATCCGCTCTGCGCTTTTTATTTGTCTAAAGCGCAACTGCTACAGAAATACGAGGAGCAAGCATATGATGTTGGTGCGTGGGGTACGGGGAGCAATCACTGTTGATGAGAACACCCATGACGCAATTGTTGAGGGCACCCGGGAGCTTCTGGAAACAATGATTGATGCGAATGATATTCAAGAGCAACACGTCGCGAGTGTTTTTTTTACCACGTCTCCTGATTTAACTGCCGCATTTCCTGCGAAGGCGGCGCGTATGGCAGGATGGGAGCATACGGCGTTGATGGGGGCTGTTGAGTCTGACGTACCCGGTGGTTTGGAACTTTGCGTCCGTATTCTTGTACATTGGAACACCGCTAAAAAACTGGATGAGATTGTGCATGTGTACATGAATGGAGCGGAAAAACTACGCCCAGATTTTTTTTACCCAAAGAATAAAATGATTTTAAATAAAGAGAGTGAAGAAATATGATTGTTGTAATGAAGCCACAGGCAAGCGCGAAACATGTTGCAGAAGTGATTTCTCGCATTGACCATGAAGGCTATATCCCACATCTTTCTGAGGGTGAGGAACGTACCATTATAGGGATTGTTGGTGAAAGCAGTAATGTACTCAAGCAAGATACATTCGAAATCATGAGTGGTGTGTACAAAGTTGTACGTGTGTCTACGCCATATAAACTCGCTAGCCGTGAATTTCGTCCTCAAGATACACACGTGCCTCTGAACGGTTCAATTATGGGTGGTGAAAAAGTCCTGGTGATTGCTGGTCCATGTTCTGTCGAAGACCGTTCAATGATTATCGAAACAGCATGTGCAGTGAAGGAAGCAGGCGCGACTGCATTGCGTGGTGGGGCTTTCAAACCACGTACATCACCCTATAGTTTTCAAGGACATGGCGAAAAAGGCCTGCAATGGTTAGCTGAGGCGCGTGAAGCTACCGGTTTACCTATCGTCACAGAGGTGATGGACCCTGCATTGGTGCCTTTGGTCACACAATATGCTGATGTATTGCAGATTGGGGCGCGAAACATGCAAAATTTTGCACTTCTGAATGCCGCAGGTGAAAGTTTGCATCCGGTTTTATTGAAACGTGGAATGAGCAGTACGATGGAAGATTTATTGATGGCGGCTGAATATGTGCTTTCTCATGGAAATCGTAATGTAATGTTGTGTGAGCGGGGTATCCGCACATTCGAAAAATATACCCGTAATACATTTGATCTGAATGCTATTCCGGTTTTAAAGCATTTGACACATTTACCTGTTGTTGCTGATCCGAGTCATGCTGTGGGTAAACGTGAATATGTTGAGGCGCTATCGCGCGCGGCGGTTGCGGCGGGTGCCGACGGTCTAATTGTCGAGGTACATCCTACACCGGAGGAAGCGATGTCTGATGGTCGCCAGAGCCTGAGTGTTGATGGATTCAAAGACATGATGGATCGTATTAAACTCATTGCGGAGGCAGTAGGGCGAAAGGCTTAATATGTCCTCAGGTGGATTTCATGCGCGTCAGCTGACTATTGTTGGTCTAGGGTTAATGGGTGGCTCAATGGCGCTGGCGCTTAAAGACTATGCGGAAAAAGTTGTTGGGGTTGATCTTGACGAGACCACACGACAATATGCTTTAGATCAGGGCATTGTTAGCGAAGCAACTGATGATCTCAAAAATGGTGTGAAAGATGCAGATGTGGTTATTTTGTGTGCGCCGGTACGTGCTTTGATCAGTATGTTGCGTAATCGTATTGGTAGCTACCTGCGTTCAAACACTTTGTTAATCGATATAGGCAGTACAAAAGACGATATTTGTGAGGCAATGGGGCGCTTGCCTATCGGTATTCATGCCATTGGTGGTCATCCGATGACCGGTAAAGAAAGTAACGGGATCGATGTGAGTGATGCTGATCTTTATATTGATAAACCATTTGTGCTCTGTGCCACCCGTCGTACCACACCGGCAACCCGACTTCGCGCATTGGCTTTGGTTGAAGCGCTAGGCGCATTACCGATTGAGATGGAATCAGCGCGCCATGATCGTGTTGTGGCTACAATCAGTCATTTACCGTATCTACTAAGCGTAGCCATGGTTGCAACGGCGGATAGTGAGGCGCAGGTGGATGAAGCCGTATGGCATCTCGCCGCAGGTGGGTTTCGAGATATGTCGCGGCTCGCCGGTAGCGACATTCGTATGATGAGCGACATCATTAGCACAAACACGCAGGCGATTGCCGTATTGCTAGCGCAATTTCGTGTCCAATTAGCCTTGTTAGAAAAGATGTTGATTGGGCGTGATGAAGAGCAGTTGACCGAAGCCTTGCGTCCCGTGCGAGAAGCACGCTTGAAATGGGCGCAATATTATCAACGGAAATAAGAAACGAGGGATCACATTGTCTAGAGAAGCATTTGTAATCCGTCCAGGAAACCCGCTTACGGGCGATGTACACGTTCCAGGGGATAAATCGATTTCGCATCGTTCGATTTTGCTAGGTATGCTCGCAGAAGGTGAAACGCATGTTCGTGGATGGCTGGCGGCGGGTGATACTGAGGCAACGCTTGGTGTAGCGCGGGCACTTGGTATAAAGATAGATCGACTTGATACTCATACATTGGTGATTCATGGTGGTGCCTTAAATGAACCAGATGAGCCATTAGATTTCGTTAATGCAGGTACAGGAATTCGGTTGTTAGCCGGAATTATGGCTGGGCAACAATTTTTGAGTGTGTTAGATGGTAGTTATCAGTTGAGACGTCGCCCGATGAGGCGAATTACCGCGCCTTTGCGGGAGATGGGGGCACACATTGACGCGGAACATGACCGTGCACCGATGACATTCAGACCTTCAAAACTCAAAGGTATTGAATATACGCTACCGATGGCAAGTGCACAGGTTAAGAGTGCTGTACTATTGGCTGGATTATTTGCACAAGGTCAAACAACTGTTATTGAGCCGGGACCTGCTAGAGATCATACAGAGCGGATGTTGACCGCAATGGGCGCAGAACTTGCTGTACAGGGAAACCGGATTACGCTCACACCCGGGGCATCCTTAAAACCGATGAATCTGACAGTACCCGGTGATTTTTCTTCTGCCGCCTTCTTGATTGTTGCGGCATCGATTGTGCCGGATAGTGATATCACAATTCGCGGTGTGAATCTGAACGAAACACGTACTGGTTTGCTTGATGTGATGCTAGAAATGGGCGCGGATATTACTGTTACACAAACAGGTACGGAAGCGGGTGAATTAGTTGGTGAGATTCGCGTTCGGCATAGTGCTTTAAAGGGCGTTGAGGTTGGTGGTGATCTTGTGGTTCGCATGATTGATGAGTTTCCCATATTGATGGTAGCGGCGCTGTGTGCGGAGGGGAAGACAGTCGTTAAGGATGCGGAGGAACTCCGAGTCAAGGAGACAGACCGGCTCGCAGTAATGACTAGGGAATTGCGGAAACTTGGTGCAGAAATCATCGAAAATGATGATGGATTTGTAATTGACGGACCACAGAAATTGGATGGTGCCATAGTTGATGGACATGATGATCATCGGATTGCGATGAGTTTGACCGTCGCAGGGTTGTTAGCAGATGAACAAACTGTAGTCACGGATTCAACCTGTGCTGGTGATTCATTTCCAGGATTTAAGCAAACTGTTGAAACTCTAGGCGGTCTGCTTATTGTTGAAGATGGCGCGACATTCACGAATTAATTGTGGAATGAACAAGATAAAGGTTAAACATGACTGTACGTGTCGGTATTATCGGTTTTCCGTTGGAACATAGCTTGAGTCCACCAATGCACAATGCGGCTTTTGAAGCTTTGGGTATGGATTGGCGTTACGATACAATGGCTATTCCATCTGATATTATTCATCTTGGCTTGCGTGAACCGCAACGTCACGGGTATGTGGGTATCAATGTGACGATTCCGCATAAAGAAGCTGTGACAAAATTTGTCACAATGGATGAGCGCGCACGTGCTATTGGGGCAGTCAACACAGTTGATTTGCGTACGAATGAGGGTACAAATACGGACGTAGTTGGCTTCATCGATGACTTGAAAGCACATAATGTCTACCTCAAAGATGCCAATGTTATTGTGTTGGGCGCTGGTGGTGCGGCACGTGCGGCGATTTATGGGTTGATTGTAGAAGGCGCTCATGTGACGGTTGTGAATCGAACACGCGAGCGAGCACAAGAGATGTTGACGAGTTTGACGATCAGCGCGGGGATTACCTCTGTTGAGCTAAAAACACTGTCCGAAGCGGTGAATTCGGGCGTTGATTTAGTTGTGAATTGCACATCAGCGGGAATGTATCCGAAAGTTGATGTTTCACCTTGGTCAGAGGGTATCATGATTCCCAACGATGCTGTTGTTTATGATATGGTGTATCGTCCCGCAAAGACGCGCTTGATGCAACAGTTTGAGGATGCAGGTGGTCGGTCAATCAGTGGTTTGGGCATGCTGGCTCGCCAAGGAGCAGAAGCATTTAAAATTTGGGCAGGTGTTGATCCGCCCCTTGATGTGATGTTTGATGCTCTGAAAAAGGAACTTAACAAATGAAGATTCGCACCGCCACTGTGGACGACGCGCACATGCTGATGGAACAGTGTAAGCACGTTCAGCAGGTACATATTGAGGGTCGCCCTGACATCTTTAAACATTTTGACGAAGTGGCGATGGTTCAGTTTATGGTTGACCAGATTATGTCCCCACAGGTTAAGATATTTATCGGTGAAATGGATGATGAGGTAGTTGGATATACGCTTGCTCGTGTAATCCACCGTGATGATTCACTATTTAAGCACCCAGTGCGGAGGATTGAAATTGATCAGATATCTGTCTTACCTGAACATCGTGGCAAGGGTTACGGTGAAGTTTTGACGACATATGTCGTTGAATATGCAAAATCCGAACAAATTGAACAAATTACACTCGGTGTATGGGCATTTAATAAGTCAGCGATTCGTTTTTATGAGCGATTAGGCTTTAGTGTGCGTTACACTAACATGGAAATAATCATCTAAGACTGGAGAAAATTTACTGTATGCTACGATTTTTAACTGCGGGCGAAAGCCACGGACCTATGTTAACGGCAATCCTTGAAGGATTTCCTGCTGGCTTAGCACTCACTGATGAAGATATTACAAAAGAACTGCGTCGTCGGCAGAAGGGGTATGGTTCTGGTGGACGTATGCAGATTGAAAAAGATAAAATTCGTATTACAAGTGGGCTGATGAATGGATTGACCACTGGGGGACCCATTTCACTTTTGGTTGAAAATCGAGATTTCAAAAATTGGAAAGAGAAGGACATCGTTCCAATTACGACACCGCGACCCGGACATGCTGACCTCACTGGAGCGGTAAAATATGGTTATCGTGAGCTACGATTATCGTTAGAGCGTGCGAGCGCACGCGAGACAACTATGCGTGTCGCGGTAGGCGCTATTTGTAAAAGATTTCTTGCCGAATTCGGTATGGAAATTGGCGGCTACGTGGTACAAATCGGTTCCGCTAAGATAGAAGTTGACGATCAAGCAGATTTCTTGGCTTTATATGAAGCCGGCGAAATGAGTGATGTACGGTGTCCAGTAACAGAAATTGCAGAACAGATGCATGAAGAAATTCGTCAAGCAAAGATTGATAAGGATACATTAGGGGGTATCTTTGAAATTTTTGCGTTAAACGTACCACCTGGCTTAGGTACTCACGTACATTGGGATCGTCGCTTAGATGCAAAAATCGTCGGAGCGATGACCAGCATTCAGGCGATGAAAGGTGCAGAAATTGGTCATGCATTTGAGAATGCAACGAAGCGTGGTAGCCAGGTGCATGACATGATTGATGTAGATGATGATGGATTTCTGACACGCCGAACCAACCGTGCTGGTGGGCTGGAGGGCGGTATTACAACTGGTGATCCTATATTAGTGCGCGTGGCGATGAAGCCGATTTCTACGATGTTACGAGGGGCAGATTCTGTGAACTTGGCAACGGGTGATGCAGAAGCGACCACATATGAACGTAGTGACTTTTGTGCAACTCCGCGTGCGGTGCCGGTGGGGGAGGCGATGTTGGCGATGGTGCTAGCAGGTGCTTTGTTAGAAAAACTTGGTGGTGATAGCATCGAGGAAATGAAGCCACGCTTTGAAAATTTGCGCCAGAGTCGTTTACAGGATTTACCGATGGATAATGTGACATGGCGATTCGGTTATGAGTAATGCATCACTTAAGCCCCGAAACATTATTCTCGCTGGATTTATGGGGGTTGGCAAAACGACTGTTGGTCAAATTGTCGCTGACTTTATTGGCTGGCATTATGCAGATACTGATGATGAGATTATCCATCGTGTAGGCTTAAGCGTACAGGAAATATTTACGAAGGAAGGCGAAGAGGGGTTTCGTCGTTATGAGCAAATTGTTTGCCAATCATTGGCGGCAAAGTCAGAGCAGGTGATTTCTACCGGTGGCGGTCTTTTGATGAACGAGAATAATCGTAACTTGATGCTGAAATCTGGTATGGTAATTTGCTTACATGCCTCAGAAAAAGTGCTAGAAGCTCGACTTAGCGATATTAACGAACGCCCTTTGGTCAAGAACTGGCGAGAATTACTTGAAAGTCGGCGTGAAGTTTATGCTTCACTGCCGTATCACATTGATACGTCCAATTTATCTCCGAGAGAAGTTGCAGAAAAGGTTGTTGCATTATGGCGCACGTAATAAATATCAATTCCCCGGATACAAATTATGGCATCGTCATTGAATCTCATTTAATCACAGAGATTGAACATCACTATAGAAAGTATGAGCTTGGTGGGCGTGTGGCGGTTGTAACCAACGAAGTTATAGCGCCTCTTCATGGTGAACGTTTAGTGAATGCGTTGCCTGATGCAACACTCATTACCATACCTGATGGCGAAGATTACAAGACGATGGAGACTGTCACCGATATTTGTCGTCAATTTGCCCGAAATGGCTTAGACAGAAAAAGCCTCGTCATTGCATTGGGTGGTGGGGTGGTAGGAGATACCGCAGGGTTCGCCGCCGCGTCTTATATGCGCGGTGTGACGCTTGTTCAGATGCCAACCACTCTGCTATCAATGGTGGATTCAAGTGTCGGTGGTAAAGTTGGTGTGGATATCCCTGAGGGGAAAAATTTGATTGGGGCATTTAACCAACCTGATTTGGTGCTTATAGATACTAGCGTTCTGGAAACATTGCCAGAAAATGAGTGGAAAAATGGTATGGCAGAGGTTATTAAGCATGCGTTTTTGGCTGATGAAGGATTGTTCAACACCGCATTACATACGCGAGCAAAGGCGGTAGAGTTAGTGAGCCGTGCCGTTCAGGTCAAAGTTGATGTTATCGTGCAAGACCCGTATGAAAATGGTATTCGTGCTTATCTCAATTTAGGGCATACGTTTGGGCATGCGATTGAATTGGTGACTCAGTTCGCTGTGCCACATGGACAGGGTGTTTCTATGGGGTTAATGGCAGCTGTCAAATTATCACATCGCTTAGGCTTATGTGAAGAATCACTAATTGACCGTGCTCGTGATGCATTAGTCGATGTTGGTTTGCCGATTACAACAGGTGGCATCGACTCAGAGGCAATTTATGCCGCGATGTTGACGGATAAAAAATGGTACAAAGGACGCTCTCGCTTCGTTTTATTGCGCGACATTGGAGACCCCCTTATCATGGAAGGTGTGAGTAAAGATGACGTAATTGCGATATTGGATGATATGAAATGATAATTTTTGGTACACGGGCGAAATATAAAACACTCAAAACGGGTGATTTCAACTGTCCGCAGTGTAGAAAACCTCGGAAGTTTGAACATAAGCAAGCAAAGAATTACTTTGCATTGTATTTTATCCCAATTTTACCCATTGGTGATGAAAAGGAATTTATTGAGTGTCAGACATGCGGACGCACTTATTCATTAGATGTGCTGGCGTTTAAACCCTCTAAACCACAATCTGACGTGGCGCGTGTGCTCAACACAATAAAGACCAAGCTTGATCGTGGTTTTCCAATTGAATACATCGTAAGCGACCTTACGTTAGAGGGATTTGACCGTGATGTTGCGGAAAATATGGTCAATGTGGCTATTGGGCAAGATCGTAAAGTCTGCTCAAATTGTGAGCTTAGTTATGCGAGTTCTGTACAAACATGCCCCGACTGTAAAGTTGAACTCACCACACAACCCTAACCGAAGATGTTTTGGGAAAAATTATGGCTAAGAATATTTTATTATTACATGGTCCGAATCTTAATTTACTCGGCACGCGTGAACCTCAAGTGTACGGCACGATGACCCTGGATGATCTGAATGTAGTGGTCAAGAATCATGTGAAACGCCACAACGTACAAATGCGGATTCAGCAATCGAATCATGAAGGTGAACTGATCGATATGTTACATGTTTCGCGCAATTGGGCTGATGGTGCTGTGTTCAATCCAGGGGCATATACACATACCTCCGTTGCTCTGCGCGATGCAATCAGCGCGATAAATTTGCCTGTTGTTGAGGTGCATTTATCGAACACCCATGCACGCGAAGAATTTCGACATCGCTCATTATTGGCACCGGTGTGCATCGGTCAAGTAGTGGGGTTTGGTTGGCGTAGTTATGTACTCGGCATGGATGCGTTGCTCGGTTATCTCGGTGTTTTTCCTGAACCCGATTATTGACTTTCATTGTGGGTGCTTCACAAATTGTTTGCTATATGTGTTGTTGATCTCTTCTGTAGTTTAACTGATGAAGCAATTGTATACTGTGTGTCACTCTTACGGGCGAGGCAGTTTCGTGCCTTGAATGTATTAATTAAAATGTCGAGGTACTTATGTCTGACAAGAAGGCTATTCTTAAAACGATCAACGAACAGAGTATCCGTTTTATTGACCTCTGGTTTACCGATATTCTTGGGGGCATAAAAAGTGTTACTCTGCCGGCTAGCCGTACTGAACATTTGTTAGAAAACGGTAACCATATTGATGGCTCGTCGCTTGATGGAAATGCCCGTGTTGCTGAAAGCGATATGCTGTTACGTCCTGATTTAGACACATTTATGATTTTGCCCTGGACTAAGGGCGATGAGCTGACAGCTCGGTTCATTTGTGATGTTCATACACCGCAGGATGAACCCTTCATTGGCGATCCGCGATTTGCCTTGAAAAATGCTACCGTAAAAGCGGAGAAAAACGGATATTCCTTCAAAACAGGCGTTGAGATGGAATTCTTTCTCTTTCCGACAGATAATGATCGTCAACCGCTTGTATCTCCATTACAAGATTATTCCGGCTACTTTGATATGTCTGAAGATACGGCGTTAAGCCTTCGTCGAAAGATGCTCCTACATTTGGACGCTGTGGGGATTTGCGCGGAGTCTTCACATTCAGAAATTGGTTATGGACAACATGAGATTGATTTTGCCTATGATGATGCATTAGTAGCGGCAGATAAGCTGATGACTGCACGCGTTGCACTAAAAACTATTGCCCAGAAGCATGATTTGCACTGTACTTTTATGCCACGTCCAGCATCGCATATGCCTGGTTCAGGAATGCATACGCATCAAAGTTTGCATGATGGCACAAATGATGAGAATGTTTTTGTAGATACCAACCATGAATATGGATTATCACAATTAGCGCAGTATTTTCTTGCCGGTCAATTAAACCATGCGCGGGCGATGACAGCGATATTTGCACCACTAGTTAATTCCTATAAACGGCTAGGGACTAGTTTTGAAGCACCAGTGTATGTTTCTTGGGCGCACGTTAATCGTGCCGCGCTTATTCGTGTCCCAAGTATTTCTCCCGGTGGAGAGTCACATACACGCCTTGAATTAAGATGTCCAGACCCCAGTTGTAATCCTTACCTCGCATTTGCAGTCATGTTACATGCTGGATTAGATGGGATTCAGCAAAAGATGGAATTACCAACACCATTAGAAGAAAGTCTATTGATGCAACGCAGACAACGTTTACGTCAGATTGAATCTTTGCCAGATTCATTAGGTGAGGCTTTAGAGGCACTGAGGCAGGATGATGTGGTACTTTCGGCATTGGGTGCGTATATCAGTGATCGCTTCTTGGAAGCGAAAACACAGGAATTTGATGATTATAATCGCATGGTTACACAGTGGGAACTTGACCACTATCTCACCCGCTATTAATGATAACATCGTGAACTTGCTTCAGCAGATAATCGGTATCTTCTGGCTGAACAACGAGCGAAATACTACAACGTGAAGGTCCTTGGGATAAGGCGAATAGGCGCACATCGTTCGCGGCGGCGAAAATCCTAGCTAAGGTACCCGGAGCGGTGTCAATATCTGTTCCGATTACAGTAATTACACTAACCTGATCCACTTGCCAGCCGGTATGGTTCGGGTCTTCTGCTAGGCTACTATTTAAAGCAATGAGTGAATTATGCACCGCGTCAGGTCCGCTTGCGGTTGGAATTACAAAGGTTAAAAATGTGCGCGAGGATGACTGTGCGGAAATCATGACATCTGCATCGCTACCAATGGTTTTGTGAAGGATTGCGTTCACCAATGATGAAATTTCAGCTAATGTACCGCTATATGATGCAGACAGGCTAATACCTTGAATAGCCGTTACTGCGCGTAGTTCCCCTTGCGGTATTGTCGTTCCCAAATGGATCAAAGTCCCCGGTAATTGAGGCTTAAAGACATTTTTCACACGTAAGGGAATTTGCTTTTTCTTTAGCGGACCGATCATGCGTGAATGTAAGATTTTCGCACCAAAATAGGCTAGTTCGGCGACTTCATCGTATGATAATTCTGGGATAACGCGGGCATTTTCGATCAATTGAGGGTCGGTAGACATCAAACCATCAACAGTTGTCCACATCCACGTTTCTGTAGCATTTACGCACACACCCAAAATTGAAGCTGTGTAATCACTACCGCCTCTACCAAGTGTAGTTGGTGTACCGTTTGGTGTGCCAGCGATAAATCCCGTAACAACCGGTATGATTCTGCCTAGCATTGGTTCAAGATGCTCATTAATGCGTGCTTGGGTCAGTTGCATGTCGGGTTTGGCATGACCATAAGTGGTATCAGTGATGATTAGCTCAATTGCATCAACGGCTACGCCACGCAGATTATTCTGACGCAGTAACGCGGCGACAATTCGGGCAGATAGTCTTTCGCCAACCCCAATAATTGTATCTGTTTTGGTCGGGATTAAATCCTCAGAAGTTGCATCAGCCATCGTTTGGCAAACTTCGAGCATATCGAAGAGCATCTGGTCAATATCTGCTTGTAACGCATTACGCTCACTTGTACCGAGTGGTAATTTTTCTACAAGGGCAAGATGACGAATGCGGATAGTCGCCGCAATTCTTCGGTAACCGCGCCGATTACTCAATTGTGCAAGCCGTGCCGCTTCAATAAGTGCGTCCGTTACACCTTCTAGCGCAGAGACAACAATGATGAGACGATCCCATCGTTCGTTCTCTTGTAAGACGATACTCACTACTTGAGTAAGGGCTGTGGTATTACCGACGGTTGTACCGCCGAACTTCATGACTAATGTACGCACGGTACTCCCCTGCTTTCTGTAACACCACCATTTGCGTTGATTTACCACAAAACGTGTGTAATTTCTCTATTGTAGGGCAAATAGACCAACAGTACAGACTGTGTTTGTCAATGTTTTGCAATATTTCGTTTCGACCTCTATTATAATAATCTCTATGAGTTTTATTGTGTATTGAGGATTCTCATGACGACGATTGATTTAGAACACCAACAAACCGTTGCTGGTGTTAGATTTACAAAAGTGGGTAAATTGTATCACTTTGAATATGGAGATTTTCCTGATCTTAAAGCAGGTGAGTTTGTTATTGTGGAGACTGCTCGTGGACGGCAAATGGGGCAGGTAATGGGGTTTACAACACCTGATGCAGAAAAGCGTGACTATAAGTCTATTTTGCGCCCGGCTACAGCCCGCGATCTCGTGTTGCGACAGGAGTGGGAGGCTAAACAACCGGAGGCACTTGAAATCTGCCGTGAAAAAGCGGGTCAGATGAGTGGTTTCAAGGACGTGAAATTTGTTGCCGCACAGTATAATTATGATGGTAGCATGTTGACATTCTTATTTAGTGCCGAGCAAAAAGTAAACACTTCTCGATTACAAAACGAGCTAAGTAGAGTCTTTTCATCAAAGGTTGATACTAGGCAAATCGGACCCCGTGATGTTGCTAAGATTTTGGGTGGATATGGTGCTTGTGGCGAACTTCGTTGTTGTAGCACATTCCTCACGGACTTCAGCCCGATTTCAATCAAAATGGCAAAAGCACAGGGTATTTCATTGAATCCCTCTGAAATTACCGGCATGTGTGGTCGTTTGCGCTGCTGTCTTGTGTATGAATATGAGCAATATGTTGAAGCACGAAAGAAATTACCGCGCCGAAATAAACGCGTTGGTACACCATTTGGTAAAGGCAAGGTGATTGATGTACATCCGCTTCAGGATGCAGTGACCGTATTTGTTGAAGAAGAGGGACGCAAACTTATTCAGCGTGAAGAATTGATTCCTCTGGAAGAATTGGAAGCACTCCAGAAGAAATCTCAACAACCTTGTGATAAGCACGGTGAAGATGAGGCGTGTTCCTGTGGTCAAAAACCGGGTAATCGTAATCAAGACAAAAATAGTAAAAAGAAATAAAGAACTGAGTAGGGCAATAGTTGATGACAGAGCAGAACGTAGAACCAGAAACGAAGATTCAGCGTGTTCTAGCAGTATTTGCACACCCAGATGATCCTGAATTTTTTTGCGGCGCGACCCTTGCACGATGGGCGGCAGAAGGCGCAGAAGTCACCTTTGTGCTTGCGACAAGTGGGGACAAAGGCAGTGGCGATCTTGAGATGAGCCATGAGCGACTAGCTGAAATCCGTGAAGAAGAAGAGCGCAATGCGGCAAAGGCACTTGGCGTAAAAGATGTTATATTTTTGCGTTATCCTGATGGCGAACTTGAGCCTAATCTACAATTGCGGCGTGATGTTACCCGTATGATTCGCATGAAGAAACCCGATGTTGTCGTGACGTGTGACCCCTCCCGTGTTTATGGTCAAGAATATATCAACCATCCCGATCATCGGGCGATAGGCACTGCGGTGATCGATGCAGTTTATCCAACTGCACGTGACCATCTTAATTTTATTGAATTGTCGCGTGACGAAGGCTTAGAACCACACAAAGCTAAATATGTGTATTTGGCGGGTCCTAAAGAAGTTACGACTCGTGTTGATGTTACCGATTACCTAGAAACAAAGATCACGGCGCTTTATGAGCATAAGAGCCAGATTTCCGACATGGAAGGGATGGCAAAACGTATCCGTGAACGTACGGTTGATCCGGAATCGCCTATCGATCAACAACGTCATATTGAATCATTTTTTGTGATAAAGATGAGGTAAATGATAGCTAATGCTTGATTTTAAAGAGCAAGCCGAAGCCATGAGCGAAGCACTTATTGAGCGTAGACGTGATCTACATCGTCATCCAGAACTTGCGTTTGAAGAAATACGTACAGCGGGTATTGTCGCTGATGAACTAAATGTACTTGGTCTGGAAGTCCAAACGGGTATCGGAAAGACCGGCGTGGTTGGTATTCTTGATGGGGCGAGTGATGGTCCTACAGTGCTTGTGCGGGCGGATATGGATGCATTGCCTATTGATGAGCAAAATAAGACTGATTATGTCTCCACTGTTGCCGGAAAGATGCATGCATGTGGACACGATGGGCATACGGCAATTGCACTCGGGGTCGCACGCATTTTTGCAGAAAATCGCGAACGGGTTGCTGGACGCATTAAATTTGTGTTTCAGCCAGCCGAAGAAATTGTCGAAGGCGCAAAAGCAATGATTGATGACGGTGTGCTGGATTTTACTCGTCCTGATGTCACCGTTGGGTTACATTTGTGGAATACCTTGCCTGTAGGACAGGTGGGTATGGCTAGTGGACCTGTAATGGCAGGGAGTTCAGTATTTTCAATTGAAATACAGGGAAAGGGTGGTCATGCCGCGATACCACATAATACGATTGATCCGGTGACGACTGCCGCACAATTAATTCTTGCGTTTCAGACGATTGTCAGCCGAAATGTAGATCCTATGCAAAGTGCGGTACTATCTACCACGATGCTCAAAGCGAGTGTTGCAGATAATGTTATCCCTGAACGCGTAGAACTTAGTGGAACTTTTCGTACATTTTCGACAGAAATGCGTGATTTTGTTGAGGCGCGAATTCGCGAGATCGCAGATGCTATATGCACTGGGATGCAATGTCAGGCGCAGATCAAGATGAAGCACGGCACAATCCCGACCATTAATGATCCTGATGTGGTGGCGCGTTTACGCCCCCGTTTTGCAAAGATTGTTGGAGAAGAGAATCTCTTAGATAATGAGCGCACAATGGGTTCAGAAGATGTTGCGTATTTTATGAATGATATTCCCGGAGTGTACTTCTTTGTTGGCTCGGCAAATGCTGAAGAAGGCTTAGACTCCGGGCATCATCACCCACGTTTTGACTTTGACGAAGCGGTATTGCCAATAGCAGTGCGCCTGCTTTCATCTGCTGTTGCAGAGTATGTCATGCCGGAGTAAGTATGTCTGTTGATAACGCATTGAAATGGATTGATGGACGTGGTTGGCTGGTGCTTTCTGCCTCACCGACATTTGATAGCGAAATTCGTGCTCTAACGCTTGCCCGTGCAAAAGCAATGGGTGGAGTCGCATATATCGGTCTTGATGTTGATGATGCGGAAGATGCGCTAGAAGATATGTCCGAACTTGGTGCGCCTACCGGCTATCTTGTCAACATTATGACTGAAGATGATGAGACTATACATAAACGGTTGACTGAATGCTCTGTGGTTATAATTCCCGGGGATTATCCAGTTGATGCACTTATCAATGCGCTTAAAGGTGCGGCGATTGATGCACTAAAAGATGCATTTGAGCGTGGTGTTGTTATTCTTGCTGAATCACGTAGTGCTTCGGTGTTTGGAAAAATTGTTTCCCTGTATTCGGGGCGAATGATTGATGGACTTAACTGGGTGGAAGACGCGGTCATCATTCCTGATATTCTGTCAATTACAGATTCCGAGGATGCGCGGGTCGCACTAGAGACGAAAACTGTGAAGGTCGCTGTTGGACTTGGTTCTGGGTCTGCTTTAGTGTTAGGACCTTCAAATTTGATTGAAATTTGGGGTGAAAAACACGTTACAATTGGTTTTGGTCATACGAATGAAAATGATGCTAAATAACCTGTGGCAATTAACCCTAACAGTCGCTAACATTAATCAGGTATTTACAATCTAACGAATCACTTACTTTGAAATAAAAGATGCGGAGAGGTTATGCCTGTTAATGTAGTAATCGGCGCACAGTGGGGTGATGAAGGTAAAGGGCGTGCCGTCGATTGGTTGGCATCCACATCGGATGTGGTTGCGCGTTTTGCCGGTGGTGATAATGCCGGACATACAGTGAATGTGGGTAATATTGTTTATAAATTGCATCTTATTCCTTCAGGTGTATTGCGTGATGGCACAGTATGTGTTCTCGGTAACGGCATGGTGGTGAATCCCATTAAGTTACTAGAAGAAATCGACATGCTTAGGGACATGGGTGTAGAGATCACGCCGGATCGCTTGAAATTGAGTTCACGCGCACACATTATCACACCTGCTCATATCTTGTTGGATACGGCTAAAGAAATAGCGCGAGGTGATAACGCTTTAGGGACTACCTTGCGTGGCATCGGTCCTACATATTTAGATAAAGTTGGTCGCAAAGGGATCCGTGCGGAACAAATGCTCGATATTGAAGAATTTGCACAGGTACTCCAAGATGTGGTGGTTACTACGAATGAAAGGGTCGCGGCACAGGGAGTCGAACCTGTTCATGTAAACTCGGTGACACAAGCCTATGTTGATGCGGCACACCGCTTGCAACCGTATATTACGGATACCATGCTATTTGTTAATGAACATCTTGAGCAGGGTTCGCAGGTGTTGGTCGAAGGGGCACAGGGTGCATTACTTGATGTTGACCATGGCAGTTATC
>DAOTXB010000549.1:0-4528 GCA_034435575.1 Anaerolineae bacterium | reverse complement strand
CCGCTACATTGGCTTCGATCTCTCGTAAAAGTGTATCAGGCGCGGTTTGTTCGCCAATGCTCAAGATCAGACGATCTTCTTCGCCGACCTGTTGTGTAAGGTCGCCCTGTGTACCCATCGCGATGATCTCGCCATGATCGATGATGCCCACCCGATCGCTGAGTTCTTCAGCTTCTTCCATCAGATGTGTGGTGTATAGCACAGTCATATTGTATTCATCACGCAGACGAAAAACCGTATCGAGGATGCGACGACGATTTTGTGGATCAATGCCCACGGTGGGTTCATCCATATACACCAGTTGTGGGCGATGCAACAACCCCACGCCAATATTGACACGACGCTTCATCCCGCCGGAAAACGTATCCACACGGTCTTTTTGGCGTTCAGCTAGGTCGATAAAGTCGATCACTTCGTCAACCCGCTTTTTAAGTTCTGCACCGCCTAGATCATACATTTTGCCGAAAAATTCGAGATTTTGGCGGGCGCTTAGATCAGGATAAAGCGCGATCTCTTGTGGGATCACCCCCATGAGCTTTTTGGCGTTTAGTGGATTTTTGGTGATGCTGTGCCCACCAATCAATGCGTCGCCTTCGGTTGGTTCAATTAATCCACTAATCATCGAAATCGTGGTGGTCTTACCCGCGCCGTTCGGTCCTAATAAGCTGAAAATTTCGCCTTTTTTGATACGTAAGTCCACACCTTTCACCGCATGAACTTCCGTGCCATCCTTCCGTTTGTAGGTTTTCTTTAGCCCGGTGGCTTCTACTAAATAGTCACTCATTGGTGGTGCCTCCCCTAAAATTCAAAATTAGATAAATGACTGTACACATATATGTACGTGCATATATAAAATAAGTTGCAGGATTAATCTTCCAACTGTTGGATAATGTCCATATGTTGGTCGAACCATTGCAAATGAAACGCCATCACATCAATGCCATAATCAAGTGTGATCAAACGTAGTCGATACTTACGTGGGATTTTCTTCGTGCCAATACGCCCCAGAATTTGCTCTTTTAATTGATACAATGTCTGATAGCTAATATTGACCTCGTCCCGATACGCCTGCATCAGCGCGATGATGTCTTCATTTGTCATGCTATCGCCAAAATGCAATTGTCCTAACCAGCCTTCACGTGCCGGAGTTTGTGGAATAGGTGCACGTAACCATGCATCAAGCATCTCCCGCCCATCATCGGTTATGTGATACACTTTTTTATCAGGGTTATCCGTTTGCTTAACCAACTCCACACGGACTTTACCCTGCTCATCCAGCTTATAGAGTGTGCGGTAAATCTGGCTTTGATCCACCGTCCAAAAATGTTGCACACCCTGTGCAAAGGCTTTATTGAGGTCATAGCCGGACATCGGCATGTCGTCCAATAAACCGAGAATTAAATGTGTTAATGACATAAAATGCTGTGCCTGATGTATATATGTATAGTCATATAGTATCGAAGCGATTGCACCTTCTCGCAAGCCCCGTTTTTGTAAATCACTGTGTCCGTAGACTTGCTCTCAGATTAAGGCTTTACATGATATGCGTCATCAACCATATGGTTGATCTAACGTAGCTGATGAGTGGATGTATCGCTATCGCATTTCCTATAAAGTGAGGGCATCAATCGAAAACAATTACCTTACTAAAGGAGCAACACCATGCAATATCCAATGTCAAGACAGCTATGTTTACTCATTCCATTCCTCACAATTATCGCGTTTGTGTTCGTCACTATGATGTTCAGCGGCGGGTTCCGCACCTTTGTGCAAATGGCACTTGGACTCGGTATCATTGCGTATCTGTTCATCGAGCCTGCGTCTCATGATGATGAAAAGCCAAAACGTGGTTAGTATGCAAGCCATTATCCCATCCATTTAATGAGCATCTACTTTTATCTTGCGGAGTAACAACGCATGACTGAAACATTGTCGTCCAACACCCATAAACAACACACTGAGCCATCACAACCTGTTGATAGAAATGTCTGGGATCGCTGGCAACTTATCTGGAACAGCGCGTTCGTTGGGCTTCTACTATTATCAGTCATGCTTTCGCTGTTTTCAGATTACGACTCATCAAATTTGGTTGTGATGTTTATTCTGGTTGCTATATTTTCGGCGTGGTATGCGGGGCATGCTTATTTGATGGTACGCTTTCAGCAAAGTAATAGTATCTATCGCTTTGCTTATATGACTATCGGCATGTTGCTGTGGTTTGCGATGGCGGGCGTTGACCCCACATTCATATTTATGCTAGCGTTGATGTATCCGTCGTTGTTTTTGGCTCTAACGTTACGCTGGGCAATGGTGGGTGTGGTGCTGTTAGGTATCTTGCTTTTGTTCAGACTGGGGATATATCAATCAGAATTTTTGCCAGAGTGGATTGGTTTCATATCATTTTCCACAGTGATTAGCGTGACACTTGGCATTTATATCACGGAAATCATCAATCAGAGTCAGAAGCGTCAGGCATTGATTGATGAACTCGCACTGACACGGGAAGCCCTTGCGAATGAACGGCATCGGTCAGGCGTACTGGAAGAACGCCAACGTTTAGCGGGGGAAATCCATGACACACTCGCGCAAGGATTGACCAGCATCATCACGTTATTAGAAGCATCAGAAAATGCGCCAACGGAGTCACCCAACGCGACGCATTATCGCTTACAGGCAAAACAAACCGCGCGCCATAATCTGGAAGAAGCGCGTCGTTTTGTCCACGATTTGCAGCCACAATTGTTAGATAATCAATCATTACCTGCCGCGCTCCAACGTTTAGCGGATCGTGTTTCAGCAGAAAATACCTTCAATGTGCATTTCACGATCACGGGCACCCCCTCACAACTGCACCCTGCAATCGAAGTGGTCGCACTCAGAATCACACAAGAGGCACTGACCAATGTTAGCAAGCATGCCAACGCATCTCACGTTAATATCACGCTATCGTATCTGGGGCAACAGATTATTCTCGACATACAGGACGATGGTGATGGCTTTGTGGAAGATCAACGCAAATTAACCGGTGAATTCGGGTTGATCGGCATGCGTCGCCGGATTGACTCCATCGGCGGGAACTTTACCTTAGAGAGCACACCCGATGATGGCACAACCATCGCTGCGGAATTGCCACTGAAGCCGGTACAATAAAAATTGATAGGAAGAAAATATTATGACCGATCCCATTCGTGTATTAGTTGTTGACGATCATCCGGTTGTACGGGCGGGCATCGTCGGCATGTTGGACAACAAACCTGATTTTCAGATTGTGGGCGATGCCGACAATGGCGAGGACGCGCTGGCACTTATCGCGGAGCGTCACCCGGATGTTGTGTTGATGGATTTACGGATGCCCGTGATGGACGGGATTGAAACGACCCGACAAGTTCGCGCGCAATTTTCAGCCGTAAATGTGCTCATACTCACCACTTATGACACCGATTCTGATATTGTCACGGCGATTGATGCCGGAGCAGTCGGCTATCTACTAAAAGATACGCCGAGGGATAACCTGTATGAAGCGATCAAAGCCGCCGCAAAAGGGGAGTCGGTACTCGCGCCAAAAGTGGCATCGCGCTTACTCGCACATATGCGTAACCCGGTAGAGGCGCAAGAGCAATTAAGCGAGCGTGAGGTCGAGGTGTTACGGCTTGTTTCTAAGGGCAACACTAATAAGCAAATCGGCAAGGTTTTACACATCAGCGTAGCTACGGTAAAAACCCACTTGATCCATGTCTTCCAAAAATTGGATGTCCCCGACCGTGCCTCTGCGGTGCGGGTGGCGCTTGAACGCGGGCTTTTATCTTGATTGTATGCTTTATTCTGTGATATTTGCGAAGTAATACACAGACTCTAAAACGACGTAGGACAAAAAAGCCCCCGTCAGCAAAGCCTAAAAACGGAGGCATTAGTATTCGATATAGCGCTTCCAGCTATCCGGTCCGGTGCCAATCGCCACCACCAGATAACTTGTGCGCGGTGTTTTTGGCTCCCACCGCAATTTCATCCCCGCTTTATGCGCGAGGCGATCACTCTTTTTGTGATTGCAATAGGCACAGGCACAGGCGGTGTTCGTCCACTGGTCGCGCCCTCCCTTCGCTCTTGGGATGATATGATCCACCGTAAAGTCACTTTTGGACAATACTTTTCCCCTTTGTGGTGACCCCGGACGCACCCCACAATAGATGCAGGTGTAATTATCCCGCGTCAGCACACCGCGTCTGCTCCAATGGGCGCGACGACGAGGCACATTGATATAAGTGCGTAAGGCGATGACCGATGGGACAGGGAATTTGTCGCGGACGGTGCGGAGGAATTTTCCGGTTTCTTCGACCATAATGGCTTTACCGGCTAACATTAGGTTGATAGCACGGGGCACACTCACCACTGCGAGCGGTTCCCACGTACTGCCGTTGAGGAGTAACACACGGTATTGCAAGACAGATGGGATTCTAGACACTGTTTACACAGCCTCTCGTCTCTCTAATTGTCATTATTTTCACAACCATTATACGTATTATCCATTAAA
>DAOTXB010000548.1:0-3554 GCA_034435575.1 Anaerolineae bacterium | reverse complement strand
TGTCAAATGGATTAACTTTGTAAAATATGGTTTTCACCTGTAATTATCAACCTCAACCAATATTGGCGGGAAAAGCCCGCGTAGGGATACAATAGAGGGGACATGGCACATGCTGGGTGAAGTTGTCACGCCCATTACATCGTACTGTATATTTTTGATGGTTTACCAACTGAATTAGAGGGATCGATTTATGTTAACACCCGTCGAGCAAATGCTGTTTATTATCCTCGCGGTGCTGGCGATTGGGGCGACGTATCACGGGTTCCGTGAGATGTGGCTGGTAATAAACCGGGGAGAGGACAAGTTATACTTAGATAAGCTCCCACAGCGGGCATTCAAAGCCTTACGCATCTACTTAACACAAGAGACGACGCTAAAAACACGCAGTATGACCAGCCTATTTCACCTGGGCGTGGTCTGGGGATTTACATTTTATTTTCTGGTCAACGCGGTTGATTTATTGATCGGATTTGTCGATGGTTTTGAGAACAGTCTGAGCGATCTCGGGCTGATTTATGACCTGTACCGTCTGTCCGCTGATGTGTTGAGCGTAGTGGTGCTGGTTGGTGTGGCATATTTCATCGTGCGGCGCTTATATCTACCGAACAAAAAAGACCTCGAATTTCATGATAATGTGATGCTCCACCCGAAGGTAAAAAGTGGGTCGATCACGAGCGATTCGATGATAGTGGCGGTCTTTATCCTCTTGCACGTGGGGGCGCGTTTTCTGGGTGAGGCGGTGCTGGTACAGATGCACGGCGAGATTGATGTGTGGATGCCGTTTGCGTCGGCAGTGTCGGTGCTTTTCGCTGGATTGGGCGAGAATGGTTTAGAGATTACACGCCATTTGATGTGGTGGATTGCACTGGGCGGGATTCTAGTGTTCACGCCCTACTTCCCCTATACCAAACACGCGCATCTGTTTATGGCACCATTCAACTATTTGACACGTCCTGAACGCACATCAATGGGCGAGATGAGCTATCTTGACCTTGAAGATGAGGACAAAGAGCAATTCGGTGTGAGCAAGCTAGAAGATCTGCCGATGACACAAATTGTCGATGCCTTCGCATGTATTATGTGCAATCGCTGTCAGGACGTGTGTCCGGCATATGTCACGGGTAAGGAACTGAGTCCATCGGCGCTGGAAGTCAACAAACGCTACATGATTAAAGATCAGATGTTTGACCTGAGCAATGGCGAGGTGAGCATTAACCCGTTGATGGGGTCGGCGATTAGCGAAAGCGCGGTCTGGGCGTGTACGGCATGTGGGGCATGTATTGATATTTGCCCGGTGGGTAATGAACCGATGCACGACATTCTGGAAATTCGGCGCGATGCGGTGCTGATGGAAAGTAACTTCCCATCTGAGCTGGAAGGTGCATTTAAAGGGATGGAACGACAGGGCAACCCCTGGCAAATAGGTGAGAATCGTTTCCGCTGGGCAAATGGCTTAGAGTTCCCCGTACCCACAGTTGAAGACAACCCCGATTTTGAGATTTTGTACTGGGTGGGCTGTGCGGCAAGTTATGATCCACGCGCGCAATTGACTGCCCGGGCGCTGGTCAAGGTGTTGCACACAGCAGGCGTTAATTTTGCCGTGTTGGGTGAGATGGAAAATTGCACCGGAGATAGTGCGCGCCGTGCGGGCAACGAATTCCTATATCAAGAATTGGCGATGGGCAATGTGGAGACGCTAAACGAGGTCGCGCCGCCACGCATCGTGGTAACGTGCCCGCACTGTTTCCATAATATTGGTAAAGAATATCATCAATTTGGTGGCGAGTACGAAGTCGTGCATCATACTGAATTGATCGAGGAATTGATTGACGCGGGACGCTTGCCGATGGACGCGCACCCGAAGAAGCAACCGAACGTCACGTTCCACGACCCATGTTATTTGGGACGGCATAATGATGTGGTTGATGCACCGCGTAACGTGTTGAAGGCATATACCGGTGTGGATAGCGCGTTAGAGTTGACCGAGATGCCACGTAGCAAGAAAAATTCTTTCTGCTGTGGTGCGGGCGGGGCGCAGTTCTGGAAAGAAGAGGAACATGGCGATAAGGCGGTCAACGTGGAACGCTATGAAGAGGCGAAAGCTACCGGCGCGGAAGTGGTTGCGGTCGGATGTCCGTTCTGTATGCAGATGTTCGACTCTGCGAAAGCCGAAGTTGAAGACGGTCCTATTGTGAAGGACATCGCGGAATTGATCGCGGATAATCTTAAAGTGCCGTCCGGTGGTGATGCACAACCGGAAGTAGGGGATTAGGTAAAATTAGCCCCACCCTAAATCCCTCCCCGTCCACAGAGGGACTTGTAACTGTCAGTTTCGATTTTAGGGTAAACGTGATGGCAAGTTGCCCTTACAAAAGATGGTGTAACAAATTTTGGCGGATGATTGGAAACGGTCATCCGTTTTTGTGTTATGCAGGCGGGTGTGGTTGAATCATAAGTATGAGTATTTGAGCGAATGAATGGAGAAGATATGAACGATTCACCGATTCGGATCGGATTTATTGGCGCGGGGTTGTTTGCGCGGGATGTGCATGTGCCATCGTTGCTTTCGCTGGAGGACACCTATCAGATTGTGGCGGTACAAAGCCGTACACGGGATTCAGCGGAAAAATTGGCAGAAATAGTGCCGTATGCGGTGGATATTACGACAGATATGGACGCGTTGCTGGCGCGTGATGATATTGACGTGGTGGCGTTGTTGCTACCCATTCCGTTGTTGCCGGATGCCGTCGAGAAGGCGCTGAAATCGGGTAAGCATGTGGTCAGTGAGAAGCCAATTGCGCCTGATGTAGCGACGGGCAAACGGTTGTTGGCGCTTCCACGGGCGGATGGTCAACAGTGGATGGTAGCGGAAAACTGGCGCTATGAGGCGATGTATCAGCAAGCAGGGGAGATCGTCGATTCGGGTGTTTTGGGTGCGCCGATTGTGTTTAATTGGGCGATTCATATTGCTGTGAACCCGGACAACAAATATTATCATACGGCATGGCGACGTAGTGGAGACTTCCCCGGTGGGTTTTTGCTGGACGGTGGGGTGCATCACATCGCGGCGATCCGGCAAATTCTGGGTGAGGTTGACTCGGTGACGGCGATGGTGACGCAGGCAAAAGATGATCTACCTCCGGCGGATACGCTGGTGGCGACGCTGAGGATGAAAAGTGGTGCGCTTGGTACCTACACGGTGACGTATGCGGCGACAGGACAGATGCCGGATATGCTCGATATTGTGTGTGCGAAGGGTAGCATGCGGGTAAATCGTGAAGTGTTGAAGGCGGTGCATGGCGAGGAACAGATTATGCCTGTGCCACAAAAGCCGGACGGGGTCAGTGAGGAATATCGGGCGCTGGCGTTGACGCTCAACGGTGGTAGTGCACATATCAATACGCCCGAGCAGGCATTGCAGGATGTGGCGGTGCTTGAGGCGATGCTCGAATCCGCACGGACGGGGGCGATGGTGACGATTGAGCAGGTGGTGTGAGGGGCGATGCGGTACAAAAGCTGGGTGGGTGATGATTTCAATAATTCAACCGTGGGCG
>DAOTXB010000547.1:0-3186 GCA_034435575.1 Anaerolineae bacterium | reverse complement strand
CACTTGTCAATGATTTGCTATACGACTTTCTCAGAGCAGAACTACGCGATCCACGTATTCCTGCTCTTCATACTGCTTAGAAGCGAAAGTCCTATATAAGAAAAAGCGCACAGGAACACAGACATTACGGATCATCTGTGCCCATCGTATGCGCTATCGTTTAGATCAAAATTTGATGCTTATCGCTCTACAGTATGTCAGCTTTTCTGTAAGGAGCGTTGCCATGTGCTGATGAACACTGCGAGTAAGATAATCAACCCGCGCACAACTTCTTGCACAAAAGGCGAAATCCCCTTCAGCACCATACCGTTACTGAGCAAGCCAATGAAGATAACACCCAAAAATGTGCCCCAGATCGACCCTTTACCGCCCATCAAGCTCGTCCCGCCGATGATGACTGCCGCGATGACTTCAAACTCCAGACCTTCCGCGATGTTTGAAGAGCCGGACTGGATGCGCGAAGAGATCAAGATACCGGCGAGTGCGGATAAAAAGCCGGTTATGCCGAAAATCATCAAGCGGGTACGCATGACGGAGATGCCGGAAAGTCGTGCGGCTTCTTCGTTGCCACCGACGGCATAGACCGAACGCCCGAACACTGTGCGTTGCGTGATGAAAAAGAACACCACAAACGTAAGCAACATAATAATCACCGGTACAGGGATGCCCCGCTCTAAAAATGGGATACCCTCCAAAACATAACCACCACCCCAGAAGTTGAAAAACTCAGGAAATGGCGTGATGGGGAACGCATTGGTAATGAGCCGTGCCGCCCCGCGCAAACTGATAAACATCGCCAGCGTGACCACAAAGGCTGGTATTTCCCAGCGCGTTCGGATGAAACCAGCAATCACATGGATCAGTGTGCCCTGCATCAAAACGACGATCACCGCGATGAACAAGGGAAGTTCGAGGTCAATCGCCAACACACCGAGCAATGATGAAGACCACGCCGCCGCCGATGCCACGCTCACATCAATATCCGCAGAGATGATGATGAGTGTCATGCCACAGGCGATAATCCCACTAGATGACACCGCCCGCATCACATTGAGCAAATTACGGGAGGACAAGAAATTTGGCGCATCAATAGACAGGTAAATAAACAACAGAATGACCGCGATCAATAAGCCTGTGGATGAAATGAATTGCAAAGATCGTTGCCGGAAATCCTGATTTTCGTCCGGCAATGCCCCGTTCAACGTGTTATCCATGGTGTGTTTCTCCAATTACGTGCGTCATGAGTGCTTCCAATGTCGTTTCGTCCGCCACCAAATCCTGAGTGATACGTCCATGATTCATCACGAGAATACGATCCGCAACATCCAGCACTTCCTCAATTTCTGATGAGACAAACAACACCGTCAAGCCCTCATCTGCCAGATCGCGGATCATCTTAAATATTTGTTCTTTGGCTTGGATGTCGATCCCACGTGAGGGTTCGTCCATCAGCAAAATTTGGGGGCGGATATTTAGCCAATTGCCGACCACCACTTTTTGCTGGTTACCACCGCTGAGTGTGTTGACGGCAACATCCAGTCCGGGGGTTTTAATCTGGGTGTCCTCCACCATTTTTTGCGCGGAATCATCTAAGGCTTTCGGTGAGATCAACCCGTTATTGCTCAGGCGGTCTAAACTTGCCAGCGTGAGGTTATCGCGCACGGACGAAATCAGTAGGAGTGCCTGTTGTTTGCGGTCTTCCGGTGTCATCGCCATGCCGAGGGTTTTCATGGTACGGGGCGATGGGTTCATGACCCGCGTGCCATTGACCTCAACCGTGCCTGTATCCACCGATTCTAAGCCGAATATTGCCCGTAATAGTTCGGTACGTCCGGAACCGAGTAATCCAGCAATGCCGATCACCTCACCCTGATGTGCATCAAAGCTGACATTCTCAAAATTGCCCGCCTGTGTGAAATTGCTGACGCGTAAACGCACATCTGCATCTTTACGTGAACGCACATCTGCATGTGCCATACGTGTCCACTCATGACCGATCATCATTTCTGCGATACGTTGGGGCGTGGCTTCTTCAATCGGAATCGTATCAACGTGTTGTCCATCACGGAGTGTGGTGACGGTATGAGCAATTCGCGGAATCTCCGCCAGACGGTGACTCACGTAGATAATTGCCCGACCCGATTTCGCCAGATCGCGGACGATGTCTAGCAACAAATCGACCTCATTGGCGGCTAGCGCACTTGTAGGTTCATCCAACACCAGCACACGCGGGTTAAATGATAACGCCTTCGCAATCTCAACAATCTGTTGTTGTGCAACATCCAGACTACGTACAGACGCACCCACATCAATATCAACATGCAATTGTTGGAGCGCATCACCGGCAATCCGCCGTAATTCGGCATAATTGACCATGCCCCAGCGCGTGAGGGGCCAACGCCCTAGCATGATGTTTTCCGCCACGCTCAGATCAGGCACGAGGCTCATCTCTTGATAAACGGTGTAGATGCCCTTCTGGAAAGAATCACGCGTGCTGTGCAACACAACCTGTTGCTGATCGATGAAAATTTTGCCTTCATCCGGTTGAATGGCACCACTCAATACTTTAATCAGCGTGGATTTGCCCGCGCCGTTCTTACCAAGTAGCGCCCGCACTTCGCCCTGATTAAGTTCAAAAGTCAGGTCATCCAGCGCAAGCACGCCGGGGTAGCGTTTATAGATGTTTTCTAAACGTAATATGGGTGACATAAAAAGTCTCTATTTTCCAAAAATGGCGGCATACCGCTAGAGTATACCGCCATTCACTATGAGATGATTTAATCTTCGAAGAGTGTTAGCCCCTCGGTTTCGACGAACAAGTTGATACGTTCGTCATCACCACGAGCAAACAGAATTGTGGGGGTGTTGACCATTGGCTCAACCTCGCCACCGTTCAACACGGTAATAGCGGCAACAAGCGCATCATAGCCCATTTGATAGGGGGCTTGTCCGGTGACCGCTTGCAGAACGTCGTCATCAGATTGCAACATCTGTGCCATTTGTGCGTTCATGTCCGTACCGAAGACGAATACTTCGCCCTGTAAGCCAGAAGACTGAACTGCGAGAACATGGGCAACAGTACCGCCTTCGTTCGCCGCCCACAGCAGGTTGATGTCCGGGTTCGCCTGTAGCATCGCTTCAGACACAGGCAATGCATCATCGGCGATAAAGCCAGATTGATCGGCA
>DAOTXB010000546.1:0-1556 GCA_034435575.1 Anaerolineae bacterium | reverse complement strand
GCAGTGGAAAACGCTGAGCGATTTGGACGCAACGACACGGAAGCACTGGTGGCCATTGATGAACTGCATGATTTAGGCATCGCAGTACGCTTTGCTGATTACCCTGATCTTGATCCCATCGGTGCTGATGATCGTCTGCTGATTACGATTTCCTTCATGCTTGCACGACGTGAGTCCATCAAATTAGGACAGCGGGTAAGTGGCGGCATGCATGCCAAACTGCGTAATGGCGGGGCGATTGGTCGCGCACCTGACGGTTACATCAATTGTGAAGAGCGTGTTCAGGGTGGTTCTAAGAGCGGGAATGGAAAATATAATCGCTGGGTTGAACCTGACCCTGAGCAGTTCAAGGTTTGGCGTCTTGCCTGGGACTTATTATTGACAAATCAATATAGCCTACCGCGCATCTGCGAAGCACTCCATGAACGGGGTTATAAATTTCGCAGTGGTCGTTCCTTCGTCACCATACGCGAAGACGGCAAACGCAGGACATCCGCCAATGGGCTTTCGCGCATTTTCAAGAATTGGTTCTATGCGGGTTGGGTCGTCAGTGAGAAAGCAGGCATTCCACCCAAGACTATTCGGGGTAACTGGAAACCATTGGTCACGACCGAAGAATTTGAAGAGGGTACAGCGATCCTCGCATCCAGGCAAAAAAGCCGTGGAGATAGCGGACGCGTACACAATTACTTGCTCACAGGGTTGGTCTATGTCGCATTAGATAATGGCAAATATATCCGGTTAATTGGCTCAACACCCAATTCATCACGGTCCGGTGGTGGCACATCTTATTATTGTGTTGAGAGTAGCCCGATTAACATCATGTGTCAGATTGTCGATGACCAGATTTCGCAGGAACTAAGGAACATTCAGGTCGATCCTGAAAAACTGCCCTTAATCCGGCAAAGCTATAATGATGAGATTGCTCAAAAATTGGGTGTTTTGCGTCCGAACCAGCGGGCTGAAATTGAGCGGAAATTGAAGGATATTGATGGCGAAGAAGCCCGTGCTTTACGCCTTTATACCATGGGTAAAATCACTGAACACATCTGGAACACTATGTGGTCAGAGTGGCAAGATCGGCGACATTCATTGCGGCGCGCACTGGAATCATTGCAGGCGAGAAAAGAAGTTCATGTATCAAATTTGGACGATGCACTCACAATTATTGCAAAAGTGAGTATACTGTATAGTAAGTTAGCATGTGATAACCAGAAAAAGTTGTTGCGTGAGATGGTCGACCGGATTATCGTGGATCCGGAAGGGCGCATACTACGGATGGAACTCTTACCCCCGTTCGCGTATCTGAGAGATGTCAAAGATCGCGTGCAACAGGGTAGTGAGAATTTCGAGGGAAAACAAAATGCCACCCAAAATGGTGGCACATGTTCGAGTAACAACTCGTTTAGTGACCCTAGTAGGACTCGAACCTACGACACTCTGATTAAAAGTCAGGTGCTCTACCAACTGAGCTATAGGGCCTGATCGATTACTGCCTTATTGTACGGACTGTGAAAAGATTTGCAAGCCTTGAATTGTTCACAAACGGTCAAGAA
>DAOTXB010000545.1:0-2334 GCA_034435575.1 Anaerolineae bacterium | reverse complement strand
ATTGCCTACAAGGTCAAATACGCCATACGAACTCGCGCCTTCTTGATAGCGAATCACTTTGGTGGTCATCTTGATCTCAGACTCGCGCGTGTTGCATTTTGCCGGATCAAAATCATGTCCCCAGGGGAAAATACGGTCATCATCACCCTGAATACTACGTTGGCGTTGTTCTACCGTCGGCAACGTAATTTTCATACCCAGACGATCACTCAACCAGTTACAAAATGCCATCGCCTCGAACCAATTGACCATCTCACGCGGGCGGTCTTCATCCTTGAATGCCGGTTGCATGGGGCGTTTACTGGATCGTCGCCACCATTCCAGCACCTGCGGGTGTAATTGCCACCAATGCGCGTTCTGATACCCATCTTTGGCATCAATAAACATCTCAAATTGGCGCATCGTCACCGGAAAACGGCTAATTTTGAACGCATCCACATGCAAGGGGCGTTGTGGCGCGTCATTTTTATCATACGAATCAATAATGACGTTTCCGTCTGGAATATCACACCATTCCAATAATGGCAGAGATAATATTGACGTTCTGCCAATACCTGACGGGGGCGGTGTCGTACTAATATTTTTGCAGATTTCCGCAAGGTTTTTAGGATCATAATCAGGGTAAATTTCTTGGAAAGACTGAAACGCTTCACAGCCCAATTGTTCGGTACGCTTTACGGTGATTAAATCCGCAATCTGTTGATATTCTCGATCTGCCTCACGGACATAAACTTGAAGCTCTAATGCAGTCTCGGCTTCTTCTAAAATTTTATCGATCTTGATGAAACGTGATTCATAGCCGTTGGCTTTCGCCTGACGCAATAAATACACCGCACGGTCATATTGCCCATTCTGCATCGCCTGTGCCGCCAAACCTACCACCCGCAGGTGCTCTACTTGAGGCATATTGACCGTATCCGAATCAATCGGTGGTAAACCTGTTTGCGGGTGCTGTCCGCTTCCGTTCCCATGGGGTGGAGGCGATGGTTTAGCGGTCTGTTGTGCCAGATAAATCGCGCTATGAAGCTCACCTACATTTTCTGCGGTCAGTCCCCTGCTCATATCAATATAGTGCAAGTCACGCAATTCAACGGGAATCTCAACGTTAGGATGGATGATGACAGGGAAAATATCTCGTCCCAAACTCATCGCCAGCTTGAATTCCCTGCGGCAATATTCAGACGCAACCGATTCCGGCGATAGCAAGTAGATGAATCCTTCACACCATTCCAGACGGCGCAGAATTTCATTCCACCAGCCCTGACCAGCGTACAATCTCGCGTCCAACCACACCTCATGCACATGAAGTGTATTTACGATTTGTGTACAGTATGGCTTATCAACCCGTGCATAACTGACAAACAACTTCATCGCTCGACCTTATAGGTTTGCCCAATACATTGTCATTATCATAATATATTAACTCATTGATGCGCGGTGTTCCCACTCGCGCAGTGCTTCCTGTGCTTCCGGCAGGTCAAATTGTGACAACCCCTCTGCCGCAAAATCACAAACGCGCTTTGCTTCCCAATTCGGACGGGATTGATCCTCAAGTTTGTCAATCAGTATCGGCACAACCCGTTTATACTGGCAATCACTCAACGTGAACACCGCTTCCCATCGCACATATGAGCTAGTGTCATAAGCGGCTTTTAATAACACATCCATCGCAGATTCAAGCCCGAAACGTTTAATTGCGACGATTGCCGCCAGACGCACGAACTCCGAGGGATCATTGCGATAGGTATCGACAATGACATGTTGCACTTGCTCATCGCCCAATTTGCCGAGCGCTTCGATGGCAACTTCCCGTACATTTTCATGCGAATGTCCACGCAATTCACTAATGGCTTTGGATGCCGCCGCCGCTTTACGCTCCACTAATGCGTTTACGGTTGCCACAACCACCATCCAATTGTTGTCTTTCAAACACGTAACCAACGGCTCAAACGAGGCATTATGGTTATGCCACGCTAACGCCTCTACCGAAGCCCAGCGTACCATCCAGTCATCTTCCTGTAAGAGCGTAACCAGCCGCGCCTGAATTGTTGCACTGACAGAAGCATCTGCTTTACGGGCATATTCCCGCAGGGCTTTCGCCGCTTGCATCCGTTGATCCCATTCGCCGGTTTGTAGCTGATTAATCAGCGTCATCACCAACTTGGAGCCTTGTTCTTCAAAAAACTCAGTCTGGTCTAATTCGCCCGTGAGATCACTAATATCCAGATGCTCATTAGCCGCCCGCTTAGAAAATTGTTCCTGCCGCCATTTTTTGACCGCCTCAATTGCAACCGGTGACCCGATAGCGGTTAACGCCCGCGCGGCGGGTTCGCC
>DAOTXB010000544.1:0-2099 GCA_034435575.1 Anaerolineae bacterium | reverse complement strand
TACCGTCGATCTTCGCTGACGGCGGTTAGCCACGGGATCAGGTTGACGCGTGCCAGTTTGCGATGAAAACGAAGTGCTAATCCATCGAGCGATTGTGATTTATCCAGCAAACCTTTTGATTTTCATCCCGAATGCCCCGCATTTGACGATATAGGCGCAGGGGTGTTATCGGAATCGCTCACGCTGTATCGGTGAACATGCTAACCCTCAACGTACCACAAAGGCTCACCCCAAGAGATGCTAGCGATAGGACTGTCTAGCTCAGCGAAGGTGATTATTGTATTCAGGTATTCCGTGATCAACCCATCGCTATAGCGTGCGACGATTGCACCATGCACATCATCGACAATAATTTGTGCGACATAATGCTCATCGGAACTTCTAACTAAAAAGCATGGCATAGCAAAATGGTTGTCTAGCGGGCTGAGAGTGTAATATCCGAGACATAAGCCTTCGTTATCATCTACTGCGATGATTGTTAGTTGGTGATACTCTCGCCCCTGCCGTTCAAATTCTCGCCAATGCCATTCAATAAGGCTTTGAGTATCAATCGGTAGGTTGGTATGCAAGCCATCTGTCACGTCAAATGTAGCATTTTCATCAGGAGTGTAGAAATGCAGAATTCGCCCCTCATCCGGGGTGATAATGGCATTTTCCCATTGTGTGCCGGTGAATATATCCATTAACAGCCAATTATTCCTATCACCGTACAGCACATAACGCCCTGATTGTGACACCTCTAAACGTTCAGGACGAGGAACATCCTCAACGATACGCGAGCTATCCATCGAGAGCAGGTCGAACCAATGCAAACCTTCTGTATCCCAATAAACTAGCACACGGCTGTTCCCACTCCATGCGACGTTACCCTGTAATTCGGCTGACTCAAGTGCGTTTTCTGTGGATAGCTCAAACTGCGCGATGTCGTAAATATTTGGCACATCTCCATAGTAATTGTTGAAGCCGATCCGAATTTGATAGAGCGAGAGTACATTATCTGTCCACCCGATCACAAAATTGCTATCGGGTGAAAACAGCACAGATTCGGCTGTGATGAAGTTGGGGCGAAATTCGAGAATGTCATCCCCGCTAAATCTGCTATATCCCTCATACCAGTCATAGGTAGAAGGTGTATGATAAGTCACTGCATAGGTGTTTTCCTCGACAGGGATCGGATACAGTGCATGAGAATAATCTGGGGCAAAGATGGGGCAATTCTCGCTACAAGGCGGGTCGATTTCCACAACTGCACCACTGTCTATAGGCATCATATAATGTGTTCCGTTTTCAGTGGTGATGTACAACACACGGCGGCGCAACTCTGGATAATAGGGTGAATCTGTAAACACAGGTTCGGGTAATACAGCAAATTGCCCCGTGATTTCCTCAAGCCGGGCTTCAAATTCGCGTACCGAAGTGGTGATTGGCTGCCAGTTGTCAGCACTATGATTTTCGCGGTCATGAATATCGCCGTCGTAATTTAGATAAGACACGTTGAAATCGTCCTCAGTTGGGATAATGGGCATGGTGAATTCAACAGCATATGTACCATTGAGATTACGATTTAAGCCCAATATCATCTGTACGCCATTTACTACCATCGGAGATTGCCAGATACCACACCCATAGTCGTAACCACGCAGATTCCTCCCGACCCAATAGCCGGGACTATTGCGGTATATAAACAGTTGATTTGCACCACTCCCAGCCAGATAACGGTCAACCCGAACGATGGAATTGCCACCACTTGCTTCAATGACACTTCCGCGCACGATAAACTCAGAGTCGTTCACGAGGTTCAGTGTCAAGACCCCATTTCCACCCCCACTACACGCCAAAGCATCATCGGTGTCATAAAACAGACACAATACCAGTAGAGGCAAAATCAGCAGTAGACGTTTCATAAGCATCCTCCCCGTTAATAGGTGATACTTATGAGCATAGCGTATCTTATTTCTGCAATCTGTACAGCGTTTGGGAGACGGTGGGTGAGCGTCGGGTTGGGACTTATTGGCAGTGACAACGCGTTTCAGGTCAGGGGAGATCTATGTAAACGATCACAATGGATGGCTGAATTATGGCACTACGATTGGCAATTG
>DAOTXB010000543.1:0-9589 GCA_034435575.1 Anaerolineae bacterium | reverse complement strand
TGACGCGGAAAAACTCTCGAAACAGGCGACAGTTTATCGGGATGTGCTTACGGGTGCGTTGCAATCGCCACAATTTAAGGCGATCAACATCTGGGGTTTGACGGATAAGCACTCATGGATTCCAGCGGTGACCAATACACCGGATTCCCCCACACTATTTGATGCCAATTATCAACCGAAACCCGCCTACTATGCTGTATTGGACGCGCTGAAGGGATGATTGTTCTGTAGGGTTGTTGGTGTTTTGTCCATGTGTTACAAGCGCTGATGGATTATGATCGGCAACATCAGAAGAAAACTTCCTAAAGGGAATTCACCATGCAAAAATGGGATATTTCGCAACTTGCGGACGATCAAACCGAACAGTGGCAGGAATTTTTGCACGTATCAGCGATGAGTATGGGGGTATACAAATTGCCTGCTGGTAGCGTGGATACACAATCTCCGCACACCGAGGATGAAGCCTATTATGTGGTCAGTGGACGCGCGGATTTTGAAGTCGAGGGCGAAACGCAAGCTGTCTCGCCCGGTATGGTTTTGTTTGTAGAAGCAAATGCAGATCATCGCTTTAAGGACATCACCGAAGACCTGACATTACTCGTATTCTTCGCCCCTGCGGAGGGTAGCAAGGCGTAGTTATGCACTGTCTTTAGGATAAATTGTACTCAGTAGCCCTTGGTTGCCTCGTCTAACTTAGCGACTTCATCCTCTGTCAGTGTGACTTCTGTCGCGCCGACAACTTCTTTGAGTTGATCGACAGTACGCGCCCCAATGATCGGTGATGTAATGGAGGGTTTCGCTAGCATCCATGCAAGTGCGATTTGTGCAACGGGCACAGCATGAGTTTTCGCAATTTCTCGTGCAATATCGAGCGCGTCAAAGGCTTTTTCGTCTTTGGTGAGTTTCTGAATCAAGCCACCATCGGAACGGGTGCTATCAACTGAATCGAGATTGTCACGGGTGTATTTGCCGGTCAGGAAGCCCGCCGCGAGTGGGCTATAGGGAATGACACCGATACCCTGGTCGAGGCATAAATCGGCAAGTTCGCGTTCAAAATCTGCCCGATTAAATAGGCTATAATGCGGTTGTAGACTTTCATAACGACACAGGTTGTTTACATCACTCGCCCACAATGATTTGGTTAAGCGCCATGCCGGGTAATTGCTCGCGCCGATGTAGCGCACTTTGCCTGATGTGATCAGATCATCCATGGCGCGGAGTGTTTCCTCAATCGGGGTGTTTGCGTCAAACCAATGTGTTTGATAAAGGTCAATATAATCCGTGTCTAAGCGACGCAAACTGTCTTCAACGGCGTGCATAATATGATGTCGGCTCAACCCTTCACCATTAGCGCCATCCCACATCATGCCACGAACTTTGGTCGCTACGATGACCTGACGGCGATCTTTGGTTTTCAGCCATTTGCCGATAATCTCTTCAGACACACCACCGGGATTGCCGTCTACCCAGCGTGAATAAATGTCAGCAGTATCAAAAAAGTTGATGCCTGCGTCGAAGGCGGCGTTCATGATGTCAAACGACGTAGCTTCGTCCGCTGACCAACCGAAGGTCATCGTACCAAGACAGAGGCTACTTACCTTTAATCCTGTTCGTCCAAGGTTTGTAATCTTCAATGTAATTTTCCTCGTAATTCTTTGATAATTTGTTATAGTAATGATAGGTGCAATATGCTAAGTTTAACGGCTTTTTTACGAAAGCACAGCTTACTTTAAGGAGCTATTTATAACCTCAGTGCAGTTCTAACAGCTTGCTTACGTGGATATGATATAATTTATTTCTCTAAGTGAAGTTGTGTATTGTCCAAGTGGCAAATTGAGGTCTCATGTTACGAAACATTGTCAAGATGGTGGTTGGCGACCCGACTGAACGGGCATTGGCGAAGTATCGCCAGTCTGTTGAGGAGATCAACGCCCTTGAGCCAGCTATGCAAAAATTGAGCGATGATGCGCTAAAAGCCAAGACGACTGAATTCAAAAAGCGTCTGGCAGATGGCGAAGCGCTGAATGATTTATTAGTCGAAGCCTTTGCGGCTGTACGCGAAGCATCAACCAGAACCACGGGCTTGCGTCATTACGATGTGCAATTAATCGGTGGGATGGTGCTCCACGAAGGGCGCATTGCAGAAATGAAGACAGGTGAAGGTAAAACACTTGTCGCGACACTTCCTCTATATTTGAATGCGCTGACCGGACGTGGTGTGCATCTGGTTACCCCGAATGATTATCTGAGTAAATATGGTTTACAGGTGATGGGCACGATCTATCACTTTTTGGGTTTATCGGCAGGTGTGATCCAGAGTTCTGGTGGAGACCCAAACGGTGGCTCCTATTTGTTCGACCCGGATTATCAGACTGATGATGATCGCTATCAGCACTTGCGCCCGGTTGAGCGACGTGAGGTGTATGCGGCAGACGTAACTTATGGCACGAACAACGAATTTGGTTTCGATTATCTGCGCGATAATATGGTGTTGGATAAACGTCAACTTTCTCAGCGTGCAGAGGGCTTATATTATGCCATTATCGATGAGGTTGATAACATTCTTATCGATGAGGCGCGTACCCCGTTGATTATCTCTGGTCCAGCAGATGAACCGTCAGACAATTATGCTAAATTTGCACAGGTGGTCAAACGCTTAAAGCCAAGTAGCGAAGAGAGTGTTGAACTCGAAGAGCCGGATGGCGATTATGTGGTCGATATTAAAGACCGTGTGGCATATTTGACCGAAGCCGGTGTCGAGAAAATAGAGAAGAACCTCGGTATTGAGCAACTATATCATCCTGATAACGCAGAGTTGATTCCTTATCTTGATAATTCACTGCGCGCCATGACACTGTATCATGATGATAAAGAATATATTGTGCAGGATAGTCAGGTTGTGATCGTGGATGAATTCACCGGACGCTTGATGGTGGGTCGTCGCTTTTCCGAAGGCTTGCACCAGGCGATTGAGGCGAAAGAGGGTGTGAAGGTTCGGCGTGAGAACCTAACACTGGCGACGATTACCTTCCAGAATTTCTTCCGTATGTACGACAAACTCTCCGGTATGACGGGTACGGCTCTAACCGAGTCCGAAGAATTTGAGAAAATTTATAATCTGTCTGTAACGGCAATCCCAACGAATGTCCCTGTTGTGCGTGACGATCAGTCTGATTTCATTTACATGAATGAGAAGGCAAAATGGAACGCTGTCGTTAGCGAGCTTAAAGCGCGCCACGAAGCCGGTCAGCCTGTGCTTGTGGGTACAGTTGCCATTGAAACTTCAGAAGTGCTGAGTAAACTGCTCAAACGTGCGAATGTGCCCCATGAGGTCTTGAACGCGAAGCAACATGAGCGCGAGGCGATGATTATTTCGCAGGCAGGTCGCCCCGGTGCTGTGACAATCGCCACGAACATGGCGGGACGTGGTGTTGATATTTTGCTGGGTGGTAATCCTGAAGGTTTAGCGCGTGAAACACTGCGTAAGCAAGATATTGATGTCGCAGAAGTTGAAGCTGATGTCTGGGACAAAGCACTAGCAGAAGCCAGTGAAACGATTAAGGTAAACCGTAAGAATGTGCTCGAGCTAGGCGGTTTATACGTACTCGGTACGGAACGGCATGATGCGCGACGTATTGATAATCAGCTACGAGGGCGTTCTGGTCGTCAAGGTGACCCGGGCGAAACCCGCTTCTTCCTGAGCCTCGAAGACGATTTGATGAAGCGATTTAACGCCGATGCTGTCAAGCGGTTTATGTCCTGGGCGAATTTGCCAGAGGAAGAACCCATCGAACACAATATGATCTCCAAATCGATCAATCAGGCGCAAATTCGGGTGGAAGGGCATAACTTCGACATTCGTAAACGTGTGCTTGAATATGACGACGTGGTGAATAAACAGCGTGAAATCATCTATAAACAACGGCGTGCTATTCTTGAATCAGAAGATTTGAGTGCTCAATATCTGGAAATCATGGAAAATGCCATCATGGATGCGCTGGATGAATTTGCACCTGAAGATGATCCGAACATTTGGAACATCGAGGGGTTATACCAGCAATTGTTTACAATTTTCCCGGTCCCAGAAGACATTACGATTGAGACCCTCGAAGAATTTGAGACGTTAGATGAGCTTGAAGAAACGTTACTGTCTGCGGCAAATATTGCTTTTGAGGCGAAAGCAAACAACTTACAGGAGTTGATGATCGTTGCGGAACGACAGATGTTATTGCGGGCGATTGACACCAGCTGGCAACGTCACCTAACTGACCTTGATATTTTGCGTGAGGGTATTGGCTTAATGTCGATTGCACAGCGTGACCCGCTGGTAGAATACAAGCGAGAAGCATTTGCAATGTTCCAAGCGATGCGCCAACAGATTGATCTTATGGCAGTGCGTAACGTGTTCCGTGCACAACGCCCAGCGGTACAGCGACAACCGCAACGCCGTCAGATGACTGCTTATCGCCCCGGTGTGAACGGTAGTGCCGGAGATTCTAAGCCGGAGCCTGTCCGTGCACAAAATAAATTAGGGCGTAATGACCCGTGTTGGTGTGGGAGTGGCAAGAAATATAAACATTGCCACTATCGTGAAGACCGCAAGGTTGGCGTGGTTCGGAATACGCAATAAGCGGGGATTTCGGACACAAAGCTATGATACGGGGTGATGATGATCCCGTATCACCACTAATCGACCGTAAAGAGGTTATAGGGTAGGGTAAAAACACGTATGACAACAACCATCGACACCACTATTCTTGAGTTCTTGCGCGATAAGGTAGATTCTTTTGTTAAGTGGGATTTGGTACGTTTTTTTCATGATAATCCGCATACCAAAGATACTGCCGAAAATATCGCGCATTATACTGGACGGGATGTGCGTACAATAGAACGGGAACTTAAGGGATTAGTTCGCACGAATGTCTTGAGCACTAAGTCGGTTTCTGGGGTGCAGGTATATAGCCTGGTGCAAGAAAAAACCACGCGACAAACAATCGATAGCTTTATCGCCGCCTGTCATGATCGCCAGTTCCGTGTTGAAGCTATCCAATACATGATTAAAGGGATGCAATACAGCCCACGTCATGATTTTTAACGCAGACTGAGGTAATGCGGTGACAATTGTCTCTTTGAATCAATTTTTGGTTCTATACACCTGGTTCATCCTTACCGCCTTACTATCATTTATGCTGTTAATCGCCCGTTTTTATCAGAATTTTTCTGGCGAGCGTACTTTCTTCCAGCTATATCTGTTACCGATTGCGTTTTTAGGGATGGCATCGGTACGCTACACAAGTTTGGAGCGAATTGCCCGCGACTCAATCGCAGACAGTTTGCTCGCAATTGGCGGGGTGGTTTTAATCGGGCTTTGCATCCGGCTTTATTGGCTGATGATTTATCGTAAACGAGATCGGCATGATAAGCATCAATCTCCTGAAGGTTAGCACACGTGTTTGATTGGTTTGGTTTACTCTCTCTGCTTGGGCTAGGGTCTGTTTGTGTATTTTTGGTGGTGTTAGCACAATTAAGCCGAAGACTTGGGAAAGTCACCCATGCGAAGTCCTTTTATTTAGGGCTTTTTGTTTCTGTGGGATTGGTGTTTGTAGGAATTGGTGCGCGCATCGCAAATTTTACGCAGGAATTGGCGCAAATCGAGGAATTGAATAACAATATTAATTGGGTGTTGTTGTATAATGGCGCACCTGCACTTGGCGTTACACTGGCAATTGTGATTGTGTGGCGTTATTGGAGTTGGTTATTAGCGGAGCGAGATTAACGGCGGTTCATGTTGAACGATGATCTAAGCACTCAACAATTCGCACCAGAATTAGAAGCGGAGATTAAGGCACTACCTAAAGTAGAACTGCATCGCCATCTGGAAGGTGCGGTTCGATTAGATACGCTGATTGAAATCGCTAGTGAACACAAAATTGAAATGCCAGAGTATGACATTGAGACACTGCGCCCATTTGTGCAAATGATGCCGACTGAGCATCGGTCAATGCAAAACTTCCTCGCAAAGTTCAAGACTATTCGTCAGTTTTTTCTCTCAAAATCGGTCATTGAGCGCATTGCCCGCGAAGCTGTAATTGACGCGGCGAATGACAATATCAAGTATATGGAATTGCGTTTTACGCCGATTGCGCTATGTGCGATTAGCAAGTGTGACGTGCATGATGTTGTCGGATGGGTGTGCGATGCAGTCAACGAGACAGCAGAAGAATATGGTGTGATGGTACGGTTGATTGTGTCGATGAACCGCCATGAAAGTGTTGAAATTGGTGAAGCCATGCTCAACGCGGCTATTGCACATAAAGATCATGGTGTGGTTGGGGTTGACCTTGCCGGACGCGAATCACAATTTCCTGCCTCATTGTTCCGTAATCTGTTTTTTGACGCCAAGGATGCTGGCTTAGATGTGACAATCCATGCTGGTGAATGGGGTGGCGCACAAAGCGTTTGGGATGCCATTGGTAACCTTGGTGCGACCCGCATCGGGCATGGTGTGCGTTGTCTGGAAGATTATGGCATGGTGACGATTCTGGCACAGAAGGGCATTGTGCTGGAAGTATGCCCGACAAGTAACATACACAGTGGTGTTTTCCCGCATATGGAAGTTCATCCATTGCCGGAATTGGTCGATAGCGGATTGTTGGTGACGATTAACACCGATGATCCTCTGATTAGTGGCATTACGCTCAGTGACGAGTTACTACGGGTGATGACCGCTATGCGCTTGACAATGGATGATATTAAGCGCCACACAATCATTGCCGCAAAATCTGCTTTCTTGCCGGATGATGAGCGCGTTGCACTGGTTGAGAAGTTCAAAGGTTTATTGTACCCAGCCGAGGATTCCGCAAAAGCCTAGCTCACACTCTACAAGGTTTCCCCAAATTGTTTGTTTATTCCTCTAACTCTGGATAGATACCTATGCTTCAAATTGGCGACATTAAAATTTATGTGTTGAATGGTGCTGATACGCTGGTTGACCCCGGCGGTCCGTTCGGGCTAGTACCACGCCTTCTTTATTCGCGTTATTTTGAGCCGGATGCAAATCATCTGGTGCCGATGAGCACGACCACTCTTTATGTTGAAGCAGGCGATCAGAAAATTGTGGTTGATACCGGCTTCGGCACACGGATGGGGGAAGATGCCCTTGCACGCTGGCACGTGTCCCGCCCGAAAGGTGATTTGACCACGCAACTCGCGTTTTTAGGTGTTAGTGCAGACGACATCACACTGGTGATTGACACGCACCTACACAGCGATCATTGTTCAGGCAATGTCAAATTTGCTGATGATGGTGAAACGTTGCTACCAACCTTCCCCAATGCTGAATATGTCGTGCAACGGGGTGAGTATGACGATGCGATGCACCCCAACGAGCGCACCCGTGCCACTTATCTATCGGAAAATTATGCCGATCTGGTCGCAAGTGGGCAAATGCGTTTACTGGATGGAGACACCGATCTTGCGCCGGGTATACGCGGTGTCGTGACACCCGGTCACACGCCGTATCATATGAGTGTGCGCTTTGAGAGCGAAGGGCAACACGCGGCATATCTGTGTGATATGGCGAGTTATGCGGTGCATTTTGAGCGCCTTGGTTGGATGACGGCTTATGATGTGGAACCGCTCCGCACGCTGGACACTAAACGCACGTGGCAACAATGGGCATTGGAGACAAATGCCGTCGTAATTTTCCCGCATGATTCAAAACGTCCTACGGGAAGACTCACGCAAACTGAGCGTGGACATATGCTGGTTGTGCCAGTGCAGGATTATGATTGATGGACTACATATTATGTTTTCAAAAAGGCTTTCAGTTTAGGGTGTTTATGAACTGATTGCCAGAAGCTATTCAGATTTTCATCGTTGATGTAGCCATCAGCGAATTTCTGAAATTCACTGCCTGCCCAACCTAGCCTATTTAGAGATATTTGTGTGGAAATAGATGGGTTTGGTCGTACAGATGGCGGGTATAAAGAGGGGTTTTCAATATACTGTATTAACTTATGGAATCGTTGTAACCATTTACCAAATTGTAAGCCCCAGCGACTACCTTCAATATCTGCTAAAGAATCTACCCATGCTTCTAATTCTTTTGATCTTAAATATTTTAAACAGAAGAATAAGCAGATATTGAGCGTACTACTTTGTTCGTAAGGCGTTATTTCGTCATAAAAGAACCAATTATGGTTTTGCGACAAATCCCCGTCTCGCCAACAGTCGGGGTTCATTATTGTATTACCGAGTGTATAGAATAAATCATGTCGAAAGCCAACATATAATTCTGGTATAAATTGTGGATGAACAATCAGTAAAAACGAGACAGTTTTTTCGAGTAGATACCAGTTAGATCTTTCTCGAATAAACTTCGGTAACAAGTAGTAAAACCATGCTTCATACTGCAGTGAGATTGATGTCTTTCCGTAGATTTTGATCTGTAACATTGTATGATGCAGAAACTCATGACATTCACACTCTGAAATTGTTTCTCTCGGATCAGTGTTAAACGAATCGAAGACACCCCTATAGGTTTTCACTACTTCAGCAGGTTTGGAGAAAGCAGAAGCAATGCGCTGAAGCGCCTCTTGATCTAGTGATATATTGGGTTGCCAGCGAAAATCCATTTTGCCATGCCCTAATGACGATCTTGCCACTCTTGAATGGTTTCTGAGAGATAATCGCGGATGTCAGGATCAGTCACATCGCCGACTGCGTCAAAAAATTGCTCATCAACCTGAATCCGCACTCCACCGCCCGGTGCTGTATGCACATGAATATCTCGCCCGCGATACTCCGGCGTGAATTGGAGCTTGTGCTGTAAATAGGCTTCGATGCGCGCGGCAAGGTCAAGCTCTTCCACCGCTTCAAAGTCGAACTTGGGTCTGCCGAATAAGCCCTTACCTGTAGGTTCAATCTTGTTATCGTCCAACTTAAAGCTAGGCAAATCTCCGGGCATACTCCCATCCGGCGCAACTGGTGGTGGCGGTGTGGTCGATGCACGTTTTGGTGGCACTGGCTCGGGTGGGGTTGTGTTCAGTGATTCGTCAGGTAGAGTCTGCTCCACTGGGTCATCGACGAGTACTTGCTCTTCCGGTGGGTTTTCGTCCGGTTTGGTAACCACATCCGAGAGTTCCCGCATGATCTTGACGAATTCTTTCTTCACATCCGGCGAATCAACCAATGTACGATAGCCAGTGCCCTCAAAATAGACGATTAAGCGTCCATCACGTGGATCACGTAGCACACTGACCAACTCTTCGGTCACAATTGAATCCCCCGTGTGTAATGGAACACGGTATTTTTTGCCCATATCGATGGGTTGGGGTTCGTCGCTTGTAGGTGATGTGGTCGTGACTGGATTCGACAAAAATTCCGGCTCATTCAGTGGCATAGCGGGTGTGATGGATTCGGGTTCAGCGATGCCATCCTCATCGTCGTCGGTATCGCCCACCAGCATATCCAGATCGGGCATAGCGCTCATATCAAAGCTCGGTGCAGGTGCGCTAGGCTTGTCTTCGGCACGTGACTCTACTTCTACCGACTCTGATGTGATCGTCGGCGATATTGTGTTTTCCGT
>DAOTXB010000542.1:0-1512 GCA_034435575.1 Anaerolineae bacterium | reverse complement strand
ATAACAGTGAGTCACAATGTACTTAAATATGATTAATTACCATACTGAATATAAGGACGAATTATGTCTGATACATTTGTAGGCATTCAAGTCGGTGCAATTAGTTTCATTGATGAGGGTGTAGAAGCTGTTCTGGATACGTTACAAGAGAAGGCAGGTGTGAACGCAATTTTGATCTCTGCCCTGTCATGGAGCATCGGCAATGCAGGACGGGCGGCATTTGGTTTTCCAGATCATGGCGTACAAGAACCGGATCATTTACAGGGTGGCGCGTTCTATGAAACCCATCCTGATTATTACAGCGCGACCTTTCATAAAAAGTTTGATGCACCCGACCCATTAACCAAGGGGTTCGATACGCTAGCAGATGTTATCCCCGCCGCAAAAGAGCGAGGCATCAACGTATATACCTATTATTGTGAAACAGCGAGTTCGGCGATCAGATCTATCTGGCAACCGAGTTTTGCACACTTTCTTGACCGCGACCATTGGGGACGGGTCGCCACCCGCCCTTCTCTGCTTAATCCAGAATACAAAACATGGTGGCATTCCGTCATCGATGATTGGTTCAGCAATCATGATCTAACCGGTATGTTATGGGGTATTGAACGCCAGAGTCCATTGATGGATATTTTCCGTGGCGATACTTCAACCGGCTTCGATCAATATTTCATCGCAGAAGCCCGTAGTCGTGGCATTGATGTACAACGTGCCATCGAAGGCTATCGTAAGGTGGATCAATTATTGCAGGCTATCCGTGGTGGAGAACGTTACGATGAACCCGTTTTCATCATGGTTTTGCGTCAACTATTGCATCATCCAGAAGTCTTGATGTGGGAGAAAATGTGGTTAGACGCACATCACCTGTTCTATCGGGAAATTTCTGGCTTGATCAAATTCTTTGACCCAGCCAATGAAGTCGGTTTAGGGGTGTGGCAGGTCATCAACACCTACAATCCCTACCTCCGTGCACAGTATGACCAATCAGAATATGCACCATTTGCAGATTGGTTTAAGCCGGTACTCTATCATACCCCTGCGGGAGCGCGGTTCGCGGGCTTCGCGGAATCATGGCAGAAAGGTGTCCTTGCGGATGCCACACCGGACGGTGCATACAACGCACTTGCTACTCTGCTCGGTTTTGAAGGCTTTGCTCCTTCACGTGAAGAAGCTCCACTCGGCGGTTTTGGACCTGAATATGTCAAACAATGGACAGAGAAACTCATCAAAGCGACGGGTAGACGCGTGTATCCGGGAATCGGTGTTGGTGTCGGGCATAACGGTGTCTCTAAAGAAATCACTCCACAGGAAATCAAAGAAGGTGTACTTGCCGGTTTTGATGGCGGTGCGACCGGTGTGATGATCTCACGCAATTATTCTGAAGCAGAAATTCGCAACTTAGCGGCTGTGGGCGACGCGCTAAAAGAGCGCGGATTGCTATAAACGGAGCATAAAATGACCATTCGAACAGCAATAATTGGCGCAAGTTTTGCGAGAGAGGCATATCTACCT
>DAOTXB010000541.1:0-1518 GCA_034435575.1 Anaerolineae bacterium | reverse complement strand
TGGATGCAGACTTAACGCTATTGACCGTTAGCGATGATGCAATCTCTTCGTTCGCAACAGAAATCGCTGAACAGTTACCAACAGGTGATTATCAGCATAAGGCGATTATTCATACATCTGGCGCACATGATGTGCATAGCTTACAAACGCTGACCGAACACAGCTTCATGACCGGCAGTTTGCATCCAATCTTCCCGTTTGCAGATGTGAACACCGCCATTGCCAAATTGCCAGGTTCAGCCTTCGCGCTTGAAACAACACATGATCGTCTTAATGAATGGTTACAGATGCTGGTCATCTCGCTCGATGGTCAAAGTATGTTGATCCCTTCGGAAAAGAAAGCGCTGTACCATGCGGCGCTGGTGATGGCAAGTAATTATATGGTGACGTTATATGGCATGGCATCACAATTGTTGACTGGTATCGGGGCAGACGACGATGCGATAGAGATGGCGCTCACCACATTGATGACAGCGACGCTCGCCAACCTTACACTGCAAGGTATACCGGATGCGCTTACAGGTCCATTAACGCGTGCGGATATTGGGACATTAGAAACCCATCTGAAAGCACTTTCATCTCTTGATGCGGGTCTCGTAAATGTATATATTGAGCTAGCGCGACGCACCTATCCCATTTTGAGGGCGCGCCATATGGATACATCCTCAATTGAGCAACTATTCAAACAACAGGAAAAATACCATGCGTTTGACGATCCGCGACATTCAAAAGATGAAAACGGACAATGAGCCGATAGTAATGCTCACCGCATACGATGCTATGAGTGCGCGGATAAGCGAAAAAGCAGGTGTCCCTGTGATTCTTGTGGGCGACACGCTGGGTATGGTTGTACAGGGGCATGATTCAACTATTCCAGTTACGCTTGATCACATGATTTATCATTGTGAAATTGTCACACGAGTGACCGAAAAGCCATTTGTTGTCGGTGATTTACCGTTTATGACCTATAGTATTAGTGCTGAACAGGCACTAGCGAATGCCGGGCGCTTGATGCAGGAATCTGGCGTGAGCTGTGTAAAGTTGGAGGGCGGTACAAAGATGGCATCAACTATCGAGCGCATCGTTGATGCTGGAATTCCTGTGATGGCGCATATTGGCTTAACCCCGCAGAGCGTCAATCAATTTGGCGGTTTTCGTGTTCAAGGGCGTGATGTTGAGCAAGCACGGCAAATAATCAACGATGCACGAGCCGTACAATCTGCTGGCGCATTCGCGGTTGTGCTGGAACTAGTGCCAGCGAGGTTATCTCAGCTAATCACCAATAGTCTTGATATTCCGACGATTGGAATTGGTGCGGGGATCGGGTGTGATGGTCAGGTACAAGTATTTCATGACATCCTTGCACTGTTCGATCAATTTTTACCCCGCCATGCCAAACAATATGCACAAGTTGGTGATCTCATTCATGACGGGATCAAAGCATATAGTGATGACGTTATACTGTCCAAGTTTCCGACATCGGAGAATAGCTTCAGTATGTCAGATGATGTAATTGCC
>DAOTXB010000540.1:0-7416 GCA_034435575.1 Anaerolineae bacterium | reverse complement strand
TTAGAATTACTGCCGGATGTCGGCTTCTAAATCAACAGCAGATTTAGACCAAATTGCGTAAGACATATACCGGATTATCGTCGATTGAGGCGGTAGTCCGGTTTTTGTATTGTATAGCGTAGGGTAAACGGTGCTACACTGAAATTGATCTGTCCTTTATAATTTCGCACGTTTAAGAGCATGTAAAAACGTGTGTCTCAACATCGGGGCATATGGAGATAACGATGATAGATAAAGACGATACACAACCGCGTTCGCCATTTCAAGGCGAGGCACCACCACAGGGCACCTATCCGCCACCACAAGTCGGCTATCAACAGGAACCGCCACCTCCCTACAATGATGGTGTACAGGGACCGGGCTGTTTTATCTGGGGGATAGTGGGCAGTGTGATTCTTGTGTTGGGTTTGGCGATTGTAGGCTTATCCGGCGCGGCAGGGTGGACATCCGGCGTAAGCACTGCTGAAGAAAACGCTACTGCGACGGTTAGCCGGAGAATCGCTCAACAATTTGAGCAAATCCCAACCGATATCGCGGCGGGTAATCGCGAAGTTTTGCAATTTCGCTTAGATTATCTGTTCGGCGTAACTCCCGGAGTGCAGGGACTTACGGAGATTCAGCAGACCGCGACTCAGTTAGCCGTAAACCTAGTACCGACGATTACACCCACTGCAACGATCACACCAACTCCGACTGAGTTACCGCCAGAGGTGACCGAAAGCGCACAAGCAGAAGCACCGGAAGATACATTCGTCGCCGATAGTACCGATAATGGTGGATATGATCTGGATGGTTTATTGCTGGAAGCGCAACGACAGATTGACCTAGCACAATATGAAGACGCGATTGATACGCTCGATGTCATTATGGCGATTGACCTCGAATATCGTACCGAGATTGTGCGTAATTTGATGGGGCGGGCACTCCGCAATTATGCCACCAACTTATATCAATCAATTGACACCGTTGCAGAAGCCATTCTTATCACTGACCGTGCGGAAGAATTCGGTCCAGTGGGGGATTTGAGTTATGAACGGTTGATCGGGAGCTTGTTCTTAGATGCCCAGCGGACAATCGATCTCGGCAATTACGTTGCCGCAATCAACAGCTTACAGCAGATTTTGAACTATCAGGGCACCTATAAAGATGTCAACATCAGCGAAGAAATCTTTAGCCAATATGTTGCCTATGGCGATTCTCTTGTCGCAACCGGACAAGCGTGTTCTGCTGTTGCTCAATATAACAGTGCGCTCAACATTTTCAATAATAATTCGGTGACTGGCGCACGAGATGCCGCCCAAGAAACCTGCCAGCAAGGAATTTCACTCACACCGGCACCGGGCACAACGGATTCAGACACAGAGGGTGTCGCGCCGGTGGGTCAACCGGGTGGCTGATATTGCGTGCTGTTAAATTTGGGGTAAAGATTATTTCGCACTCTAACAGTTCACTCATTACGGATTCATTTCGAACTTAAGCGTACAAACTAAACTTCAGGTCATATAGATAGATATGAACCCGGTAGTTATGTTGATCCCTCTTGAGTGGTAAGAATGTGTCGTTAACCGGGTTCGTGGGCAAACTGACAACGGTATAGCGTCGCCGATTATTATGTCACTAGCCCTTCCCTCGGCTACCCGGTGCGTCCCCCCTCGCATCGGGTAGTTTTGTGTTTACCGTCCGAATTCATCACCATACCAATAACTGAAGAATGAGCGAAATCGCTGTAACTCAGTTTCTTCTCGACTATCGATAAGCTCACCAGTGCGAATGTCATAGCGATAGGTCGTTTCCAGATATAATCTACGGGCGCTAAGTTCACGTGTGTATGTGTCAATGTGTGTTTCCACAATAAATTCATCAACAAATTCAAGTGATGTCGGGTTTTGCACATATATTTCATAGGTTGGCTCCACAGTGATCTGCTGTAAATCCCAGATGTCTGTGCGTGTATTGCCAACGATGTAAAGATAGCGATTATCCGATGATAAGCGAGTTCGTCCAGACACAGGGCGTAGATTGTCGTTTGCAATGAGTTGTACACTCGTATTTGTGTAACGGTTCCAGATAGCGATACCGCTCTGTAACCCATTATGATCGCGGGTACGTTCGTTGGTATATACCACAACCCATTCTCTATCTGATGAAAAGAAAAAGTTCACTGCACCAGAACCTGTATCAACAGTATAACGCGCGAAATGTTCGCCTGTCCAAATATCATAAACATTGACCGCAGTGTTATCATCCACATTGACTGTCAGTAATTGTCCGCTGGCTATATCCCACTGGATCGTAACGAAACTATTTCCAGATGCATTAGCACTATCAACAAGCTGATGCTGTTCGTTGGTCAGTAGGTTCCATAATACAGCGCCATCGAGTGTTTCTACTAAGAATACGTTGCCATCCGGTGACCAGTATTGACGCGGTTGTGCATCCAACGCATGTTGTATTTGCTCTACACGCTGATCCAAAGCAAGATCCCACACAACAGTGGCATATTCTCCTGTACCCATGCGTATTATGGCGGAAACAAAACGACAATTGGGTGATAAATTCGGGCTACGAAATTCTGTTAGCACCAGGTTATCTTCAATAATGTGGATTAATGCACGTGTCGCCCAATCTTCTAGCACAAGTCGTTCGTTATAAATTTGATAGACAATTCGTGGTGAGCATCCGTAAGGTGATGCTAGGCGTTCTACAAGTTGTTGCACAATTGGAGAATCTGGCGAGAAATTTTCTCCAGATGGTGTCATGTAATTTAATGGTGCACCTGTAGCAAGATCATAAGTGACCTCATAACCCGAATGGCGAATACGCAATTGACCGCTCTCCACATCCCATTGTGGAGATAGATAGGCATACACATCGCCACTACCGTATCTGACCACATTGACATCGGGGTTTAATCGTGTTTGTTGATTGGTCGCAATATGCCAGAGATAAGCCGCATTTCGGGTGGACAACAGTAGATAGGTGTTATCAGGTGCCCAGGACCAATGATAAACAACACCGCGCTCGTTCAATGTGCCTGCTCTTGTGTAAGTTTGCATATCCCAGATAATAAATTGCGATTGTGCACCATCGTTCAGGGTAGTGTAGGCATAACGGCATGCTGGTGACCATCGAATAACGCCAAAATGCCAAAGATCAATGTTATCCTCAAGCACGGCGACTACCGAGCGTTCATTTACATCCGTCAATACAATGCGCTGATTGTATTCTTGATACACGATTCGTAAGCCTGCTGGCGAATATCTTGAAAAACTTGAGTGAATACAGGGATAGTCGCTATCCTGTTGTTGTGCGAGTGTGGCTTGTGTGGAATTGGTTTCAAGTGACTCGCCAAAACGGTTAGAGATTGCCAACAATTCACCGGTCTGTAAGCTGTAAATTGCTGTGCCGAAGGGTGAAATGGATAATAATCCGGAAACCTGTTGCGTTTCGTAGTTCCAGCTTATGCTCCCCGCTCGAAAACTGCGCCCATTGCCATCAGAAGTCATTGTAAGTTGCAGACGGCTGTCTGAGGAAACACTCCACAAAATTGCTCCACGCCGTGTTTCAACCACAGCATATGCACTATTGGTATCCCATGAAAATGGATGTGAAATAACACGCGCATCTTCAAACTGGGCGATTTGTGTATTGTTTATCGTATCCCATACAAAAGTAGTCCAGATCATTGTATTGGTATCATCGAGTATACCAGTCGCCCCAACCAGATATTGGCATTCCGGTGACCAGTTGGTGAGACGAAATTCCGTGCCATTAAGTGTTCCGGGATATGACAATTGTTCCGCGCCAGTATTCCAATCCACCAGAACCAAGCGTTGATTGTGTGGGGAGAATCTAGGGATTAGCTCAGGACGATAAAAAACTGCATGACGATATTCGCAATTGCCGGGAATATCATCGCTGGCTATAGTCTGCCATCCCAAAAAGGGCAGAATAGCCATGAATATCAATGGAAGGCGTAGTAATGCGCGCATGATAATAATACTTTCAATAAATGATTGATGTCTTTTGTAATTACGATCATATCCCTTAGTAAGGGAAATTACTTTACTGCGAATATACTATATCTGTTCGCTTGCCCTACGCTCGATAAACGACAAAACTCCTTATATGCTAAATAAAATGATTATGCTGTAATGGTTGTAACTCATCAGCAAATTGTGTAGAGTTGTGCAAAACCACGCCCAAATCCTGTGATAATTCCTAATGTTATGTTTCGTAAGTTCCGTCATAATTGTGTGTTGGAGTATAAATGATGTCTACAAATTACGATGTCCTTGCAAACAAGTATAAATTTAGTCGGGATGCCGTCCAAGCGTTAGCGCAGGCTATCGCACGGGGACACGGCAAACAGGCACAGTTTAACCATCCTGAATTCGCCGGTATGGGGCAGTGGATGCCCGGTTTGGTGATGATTAGCGATATGATGAACAATGACCTTAAAGCGCGCATCATCGGGCTAGCCGAGGAGCTTAGTGGGCAGTTTGTGCATAAATCACCACCAACCATGTCACCGATGCAATTTGACCGCTGGTGGGGAGATGACTTTGGCGAACCTGCAATGGCTGGATCACAGAATGAACGACATTATGCCTATTTTCCGGCGGAGCAACGCTTGATGGTGAAGCGTGGAAACACGATTATTGCTTATGATACGGCAAATCATCATTTAACTGGCGTGCAACAAGCACAGGCAAATTCAACGTCGTCCCTTGTGTTTACCACTCGAACCGGCACCGTCCGTGAGGAGGACTTACGCAAGATACCATCGTAGCTTCGGTCTAATTTACAAAGCAAGTGATAGGAAAATAACATGCCCGTTCGACCCCTTTCTGCGCTGTTCGATTACTACGACATTCACGAATACAGCTTTGATGAAACCTTTGCGATTGACGGTAGCCCGCGTCCACCTTATCAAACATTGGTAGATCGTCTGACCTCACTCACGCGTGAGGAACTGGAATATCGCCAGCGTGCCGCGAACGCGACCTTTGTCAATCAGGGGATTACCTTTACGGTTTACGGCGAGCAACAGGGTACAGAACGTCCTTTTCCCTTTGACCTCCTCCCGCGAATTTTGACGGGTAAGGAGTGGGATGATATGGATCGCGGGCTAACTCAGCGCATCATCGCGTTAAATCGCTTCTTGTATGACATTTACCATGATGGACACATCTTCAAAGATAAAGTCATCCCGTATGAACTGGTCGCGAGTAGCCGACACTATCGACGGGAGATGCGCGGGGTCGATGTTCCGCATAATGTATACGTGTCGATTTGTGGCACAGACCTCGTGCGCTTACCCGATGGTGAATTTGCAGTGCTGGAAGATAATTTGCGTGTGCCCAGTGGTGTGTCCTATATGCTAGCGAACAGACAGGTCACCAAAAATGTATTCCCGCGCTTGTTCAATAATTATGGGGTACGCCCAATTGATAATTATGCACAGGTCTTGCTGAATACTCTGCAATCGCTCGCCCATCATACAGATGACCCCAACATCGTACTGCTGACTCCGGGCGTGTTTAATTCCGCCTATTATGAACACGCCTTCTTAGCCCGTCAGATGGGCATTCAACTAGTAGAAGGGCGTGATTTATTGGTACACGATAACATCGTCTATATGCGAACCACCGCCGGACTAAAACGGGTGGATGTGATTTATCGTCGTATTGATGATGATTATCTGGACGCGCTCACGTTCCGCCCTGATTCAACCCTTGGGGTAAATGGCTTGTTCAACGCCTATCGCGCCGGCAATGTCGTGCTGGCGAATGCTGTGGGCACAGGTGTTGCCGATGATAAGGCGGTATATGCCTACATCCCGCAAATCATCAAGTATTACATGGATGAAGACCCGATACTGACCAATATCGAGACATATATTCTGGAAGAGGACAAACAACGCCAGCATGTGATCGAAAATATCGACAAATTGGTGGTAAAAGCCGTTGGCGAAGCAGGCGGTTATGGCATGATTATCGGTCCGCATAGCACCAAAGCCGAACAAACCGAGTTTATCAAACATATAAACGCCAATCCGCGTAATTATATTGCACAGCCCACACTTGCTTTATCCACCGCACCTAGTTTTGTTGAAGGGCAAATCGAAGCGCGTCATATCGACCTGCGCCCCTTTGTGCTCTATGGCAGAGAGGCGAACATTGTACCGGGTGGATTAACCCGTGTGGCGCTAAGACGAGGATCGCTGGTCGTAAATTCCTCACAGGGCGGTGGCAGTAAAGATACGTGGGTGTTACACAAATAGGAGCACAAACATGATGTTATCACGCGTGGTAGATAGCCTGTACTGGATGAGTCGATATTTAGAACGTACCGAGCACACAGCACGCATGCTCGATGTACATTTGAACCTAATGCTCGATATTGAACCGGGGATATTGCGCCAACAGCGTATGAATCGCTTGCTAGAAGGTATGCTTATCACCGACGATGTTCCTGAAGATATCACCGAAGTCGACTTGCTGGAATGGCTAACGTTTGATGCACAAAATCCGCTCTCGATTATTAGCAAGATTACTGGCGCACGGGAGAATGCGCGTCAAGTGCGTGAGCAGATTAGCTCCGAGATGTGGACACAGATCAATAAGTTGTACCTCTATATCAAGAATTGTGACATCAACGAATGGCGGGAGTCGCCACATGATCTTTATCTTGAGATCAAAGAGGGTGCACATCTGTTTCAGGGCATAACCGACGCGACCATGAATCATAATCAAGGGTGGCACTTTATTCAGATGGGGCGCTATATTGAACGGGCGTTATCGTTGTTGCGCTTGCTCACGGTACATTTTAACCAGACCAGCCTCGGCGATGATGCCCAGCGCAATATTCCGACCAACATCTATTTTGAACTGGTCGCCACATTAAAATCTGTCAGCGCCTTTGAAGCCTATTGCAAAGTTTATAATCCAAATTTACAGCCTGTTCGTATCGTTGAATTCTTGCTTTTCAACGAGCATTTTCCGCGTTCGCTACGCTTCTGTGTCGATCAAACACTGATTTCTCTCCACTCCGTTGCGGATACCACCATGCGGAGCAAAAATTCACGACTGTATCGTAATGCAGGACGGTTGCAATCAAAATTGAGCTATGATGAGATTATGGACGTGGACGAATTACATGACTATATGGGAACCATAAAAGATCAAATTTTCCATATTCATGGTACGCTATATGATACTTTTATTACGTATTCAATCGAAAGCGCACTGTAAAAAAATATGTATTACGCGATTACGCACTTAACAACGTATAAATATAGTAGTCCGGTTACTGACAGTGTGATGGAAGTACGCAAACAACCCCGCAGTGATGGCAACCAGCGCTGTATCAACATGGAATTGGATATTAGCCCGGATGCGCGACCACATCCCT
>DAOTXB010000539.1:0-1741 GCA_034435575.1 Anaerolineae bacterium | reverse complement strand
CATCCAACGCACCAGGAAGCGATTCTAGGGTTTTAAGATGAAATGGTAGATCCGCCATAAGACTGCCCTTCATTATCCGTAATTTGATTTCATTAACACTTAAAGTATAAAGCCAAAATGATACTGCCACAAATTAAGGCTACTGAACGATTCTATAGTGAAACAACCCGTGCTTTACCAGATTTATCAGCCGTAACATGGCGTGTATCCACGATTAAATGGCTATGTGCCACTATCTCGTTCCAGTCGAAGGTCGTATGGTTGGTGATGATGACCACACAATCGGCATTAGCGAGCATTTGTGTGCTGTAAGGTGTATCTTCCATTGTCTTGTCATCCATCAAGCGGATGAACGGGACGAACGGATCGGTATAACTCACATCTGCACCTTTTTGCCGTAATAATTCGATCACATCAAGCGCGGGGCTTTCGCGCACATCATCCACATCCGGCTTATACGCTACGCCGACAACAATAATTTTTGAGCCTTTTACCGGCTTACTATCATCATTGAGCGCGTCCGCGACTTTATCCACCACATAACGGGGCATAGACTCGTTGATCTCGCTCGCAATTTCTATAAAACGGGCATTATAGTCCAATGTTTTCAGTTTCCAGCTAAGATAATGTGGATCAATCGGGATGCAGTGCCCACCCGGACCCGGACCCGGATAAAAGGGCATAAACCCGAATGGTTTAGTCGATGCCGCCTGAATCACTTCCCATGCGTCAATACCAAGCCGATCACACATTATTGCGATTTCGTTCGCTAAACCAATATTGACCGAACGGAAGGTGTTTTCTAGCAATTTGACCATCTCTGCTGTCGTGGGAGAGGACACACTCACAACCTGTTCGATGGCGGTGCTATAAAGACATTGTGCGATTTCTGAGCAACTTGCTGTTACACCACCGATAACCTTCGGTGTGTTGTGGATGTTGTAGACTTTGTTTCCGGGGTCAATACGCTCACCGGAGAAAGCGACAAATACCGTTTCACCGGCGACCAATCCGGTTGCTTCTAAACGGGGTAAAACGACCTCTGTGGTGGTGCCGGGGTAGGTGGTGCTTTCTAGCACAATCATCATACCGGCATGGCTAATGGGCGCAATCGCCTCCATCGAGTTGATGATATATGACATATCAGGGTCTTTAGTTTTGGTCAACGGAGTTGGCACACAAATATTGATGGTATCAACCTGCGTAAGCTCGTTATAATCAGATGTTGCTTTAAATTTACCGCTTTCCACCATACGGCTGAGACGTTCATTTGGAATATCGGGGATATAGCTTGTTCCCGCATTAATCATGTTTACTTTTTTAGTGTCAATATCCACACCAATAACGGTAAAACCCGCCTCTGCGAATTCAATCGCCAATGGTAAGCCCACATAACCCAATCCAATGATCGCGGTAACTGCTGTGCGGTTATTGAGCTTATCGATCAATTGTTGCTTGTGATTCATGCTGTGGCTTTCTCTCTGGTAACGATAGACCGTCGATTATACCCCCCGTTAATCACGCCTTTCAATAGACGTTACCGTACATTGCAAACAAAAAACTCCCCACCATAGCGGATGATGGGGAGTTGACCCGTGAATGACGGGCGTGTATCGGGCAATGTGGGAAGGTGCCCGCAGGTCTGTTTAGATATCGGATTCTTCGACCGGCGGGATGATCTCTTCTACATCAATATCGAATGGGAAAAGATCGCGCAAACCGAAACTATCTCTGAAACTGG
>DAOTXB010000538.1:0-3321 GCA_034435575.1 Anaerolineae bacterium | reverse complement strand
CACCGTCGGGCAACAGCACCGATATCCCCCCCATACGCTGAGAATCATCGGAGCATTCGTCGAAGCCGTCCTGAACATCCAACACAAGCCGGATATATGGGCGGAAATCATCAAAGCCATAAACCTCAAATTGTAACGGCGCGTCGGTTGGTTGGGAGAACTCCACCGTCGCCACCGTCGTCACCACATCCACACCACAGCGGAACGTCACCGGTTGAAGCGGGTTAATCTGTACCTCGCCACCACTCGCACGGCGCAACAAGAGCGTATAAGCGCCCGTCGTTGTGCCTTCATCACGTCCGGCGCGGGTGACATTAATAACAAATTCGCCTGATTCAGGGAGCGTCAGCTCAAGCTCAACCCGGCTGTTGGGCGCACCTTCTTCGCTCGCGCCGATAATCTCCCGTTGTGGGTTGAGTAAACCGATCAACGGCGCTAAACCCTCGGTGGCGGTCACGGTAATCACCACCACCTCGCCCTGTGAACCAGAAAAACGGAACAGGTCAAAAAAGGAAGCATCCGTGATCGTGTCGCTGACTTCAGAATCATAGCCGATGGGAATATCGGTAATCTGATCGGCATCCTCATCATTTTGTGCAGACAGGGGTATGGTGATCGCGTAGAGCAACAGACATACACTGACGAATATTCGTTTCATAGAGTGTCCTTTTGATGCGCTGGTTAACCAACAACACCTCTATTGTACTCAGTATCGCCGGTTATGGGAGATATACATCACGCGGGTAACTCAAACAAAAAGAGAACGGCGACCATGCGCCATTCCCTGATTGGTATCTCACAGTGATCGATTACGATAAGCTGAATCGACTACTTCACCATAAGCCCACGCACCGCCGCAACCTGCAACGCCCGTGCTTTACGGATTAAGCCCCGTCGGTGTACCTGTAACAAATTATCGAGCCGTTCGCTTTCATTACGGGTGAGCAATTGTTCACGATGTTTGTAAAGCAGATTGGTCAATTCCTGTTGTTCCAGTAGATTCATCTGAAAATCGCATAGCCGAATTACTTCATCATCAGAGAGATGCTCAACCGGCAATTCTGCGATGTAATCGTCTAGCCAGTCCTCTATCACATCTTCCAGGGAACGTTGCGAGTCCCGTGCGATCTGATTTGCACGGGCGATGATTTTGTTGTTGAGTTCAAGTGTCACGCGTCTCTGTCGCATGATGTCCTATTTCCGTTACATCAATTCGTTATTCATTCTTATTGTATAAGCGGAATTAGAAAACATAACGTAAGATTGTGAAACTAGGACTAATTTCCCGCCTATGCTTAATAGGCTTTATACTTCAACAATAATTCAGCCACTACAGCGCGCCATATTGCCGATGGATCGCCAGCAAATCCCCGATTAGTGCATAGCCGGTTTCAATACGTCCGGCACCGGGACCGATAAGCGTGACATCGCCGAGTAGCGCGGTACTGTAAGTAATGGCATTGGTCGCCCCGCTAACACCCGCCAGAGGATGCGTGATGGGCAGACGGGTCGGTTTGACCTGTGCCACAAAGCCATCATCCAACTTTTCTACCATGCCGATCAATTTCCAGCGTTCACCGTTGGCTTCTGCCGTTTGAATGTCCGCTGACGTGATGCCAGAAATTCCCTCAAGGTCAACATCCGCCATTGTCAAAGGTAAGCCGAGCAATAAGTTGCCGATGATGACCACTTTTCCGGCGGCATCATGCCCATCAACATCACCGGAGGGGTCTGCTTCTGCATAACCTTTCGCCTGTGCTTCTGCCAACGCATCTTTATAGGTTGCGCCAGTTTCCATTTGCGTCAGGATGTAATTTGTCGTGCCGTTGAGGATACCCTGCACCCGTGTGATCCCCGCACCCATCAGCAAATCTAAACCGAGTTGCACTGCCGGAGTGCCACTGAGAACGGTACCTTCCACACCAATCGAGAGGTTTTTCTCTCGGGCACTCTGTAATAATTCAGGATAAAATAGCGCGGTGGGTCCCTTGTTCGCCGTGATGACATGCTTGCCACTGTCCAGCGCCTGGCGTATATGGCGGTATGCCGGTTCGCCTGTTTTGAGGTCGGTATAGCTAATTTCGGCGATCACATCAGCATTGCTCTCCGCGATAATTTTGAGCGCGTCCCAATCGCGGTACAGAGCATCGACACGGTCAAAATTGCCATCGTCGGTCACGGCGGTCATCAGCGCATTCAGGTCTAAACCGTCAGGATGATAGACACTGCCCTTACTGCGCGTGCTCACCGCGACGATCTGCACCGCGACCCCGTGTGTTTCTGCTAACATCGACGCGTGATTCTGTAAAATTGTGGCGAAGCCTTGCCCGACATTGCCAAATCCGATCATCGCTATCCGATAGGTTTTCATTATGATCCTCGCCTTCTTGCACCAGTCGTGCCGGTTCATGTGGTAAATTTTGTGTGTGATGGATAATGCTTGCGGTTATCATACAAAAAACCCCGTCCAATTTGAACGGGGTGATGATGGTATTGTTGTCGTATGCTGTTTAAGCCAGACCGAGGGCGTTCGCAATGCTTTCAAACAATGGAGCGATGTCCCGGACAATGGGGAGATCGTACCACAGGCTGAGTGCGTCAATGATAACCACGCCGACAATCGTCGAGCAACAACAGAATAATGAGAGCAACCCACAGCCGATGAGTAACCAGCGTCCCATACCCGCGCCTTCTTCTTCGCGCACCGCATAGGGGTCATATTCATAGCCCGGTGTAGCTTGTTGCTGATAGCCGTAATCCGGTTGGGGTGTTTGTTGATACCCGCCGTATTGCGGTTGTTGCTGTGGTTGCGGGTCATAGGCAGGCGGTGGCGCTTGCTGACCCTGATCATAGCCACCGGGTTGTGGCGGTGGTGTATAACCCGCCTGTGCGGGTTCGTCCTGTGCGGGCGACGGTGATTGATCTTGCGGTGGCGGTGTATAGGCTTGCTGGGGTGGTGGTGATGCCGGTGCGCCTTCTGCGCCGGGGCGTGCCACCTCATAGCCAAGTGTTACCGTCTCGCCAAGACCGATCATATCTCCACGATTTAACGGACGCACACCGGTAATCCGTTGCCCGCCAATAAATGTGCCATTGGTCGAGCCAAGGTCCTCGATATTGTATCCGCTTGCGCCACGCGTTAGGCGCAGGTGATGACGGCTGACTTCAGGGTCATTAATGACAATATCATTGGTTATGTCACGCCCTAGGGTAATAATGTCTTTGTTGAGTTCAAACGTCTGGTTTGGTTGTGGACCTCGTCGCACAACCAGCCGAAAGCTCTCATTGCTTTGCATCGGCGCATCCCTCAGTGTTAAGTGC
>DAOTXB010000537.1:0-11494 GCA_034435575.1 Anaerolineae bacterium | reverse complement strand
TTGTGTTAGAAAGCTTTGCACATGCGCGTGATCGCGGTGCTCGCATTTATGCAGAGGTATTAGGTCATGCATCATCATCGGATGCTTTTCATGTGGCGGCACTAGAACCAGAAGGTTACGGTGCGTCACGCGCTATGAAATGGGCATTAGACGATGCTATGGTAAATGTGTCAGATATAGACTATATCAACGCACATGGCACCTCTACACAAGCTAATGATGCTATGGAAACTGTAGCCATCAAACGCGTGTTTGGCGATCATGCGAAATCGTTATGTGTTAGCTCCACAAAAAGCATGTTAGGACATGCCCTTGCTAGCTCAGGTGCGATTGAGATTGTTACCTGTGCACTGAGTCTCGTAGATCAAATCATCCACGCCACAATAAATTACAACACGCCTGATCCTATTTGTGATCTTGATTATGTTCCTAACGATGCGCGGCAAGTTGATACGTTACAATATATCCTTTCAAATAGTTTTGGGCTTGGCGGGCAGAATGCATCAATTGTGCTTGGAAGGATATAGCTCTGCCTGTAAATGTATGAATAGTGGCTCTATAATTATCACATTACGAATAGGTGAAGGTTAAAGGTATGACAGAAGTTATTGTAATCGGTGGTGGATTAGCTGGATCAGAAGCCGCATGGCAACTTGCTGAACGTGGTATAAAAGTTAAACTGTATGAGATGCGCCCACAAAAAAACACAGGTGCCCATGTAACTAATAAACTAGGTGAATTAGTATGCAGTAATTCACTTGGATCAAAACTAAGAGATCGGGCAACGGGTCTACTTCAACATGAGCTAAAGTTGTTAGGGTCAAAGTTAATGCAACTTGCAGAGGAAGCAGCAGTGCCGGCAGGTGGTGCCCTGGCAGTAGATCGCGAGTTGTTTGCTGAAAAAGTTACTTCTACCTTAGAGACACACCCCAATATTACCATTATTCGAGAAGAAGTTACTTCGATACCTGAATCATCACATACCATAATCGCTACGGGACCACTGACATCACCTGCACTGTCTCAACAAATTGCTAACCTTACTGGTCATGATCATCTATATTTTTACGACGCAATTTCTCCAATTGTCACTTTGGAATCTGTCGATATGGACATAGCATTTTTTGCAAATCGCTATGACAGAGGAGAAACTAAAGTAGGTGACTACATAAATTGCCCAATGACAAAAGATGAATATGAAACTTTTGTCGCTGCGTTAGCTTCCGCGGAAACTATTGAGCTACGAGATTTTGAACGCGAAGACCCCAATTTCTTTGAGGGTTGTGTCCCGATTGAACAACTAGCAAAACGTGGTGAGAATACACTTGCATTTGGACCTATGCGTCCGAAAGGTTTACGAGATCCTCGCACAGATGAACGCCCTTATGCTGTTGTTCAGTTGAGACGAGACAATCTCGCTGGTAGTTTATATAATCTTGTTGGTTTTCAAACTAATGTACGGTGGGGCAAACAAGCAGAAATCTTGCGCCTAATTCCGGGATTGAAAAACGCTGAGTTTATTAGATTGGGACAGATGCATCGTAATACCTTTATCAACTCCCCCACCCTGCTTCACCCCACTATGCAAATGCGAAATCAAGAGCATCTGTATTTTGCCGGTCAAATAACAGGCGTTGAGGGTTATGTTGGTAATGTTGCAACCGGTTTGGTCGCCGCCGTCAACTTAGCCCGAGACCTTAATGGCTCAGAAGATTGGATATTACCATCAACGACGATGCTTGGCGCGCTTTGCAATTATGTTACACATGCAGAACCAAAACACTTTCAGCCTATGAAAGCAAATTTTGGTATTCTTCCAGCATTAAGCACACGGATTAAAAACAAACGGGAACGTTATACGAAATATGCAGATCGCGCTTTACAGGATTTAAGAATTTATGTCACACAGTCGGGAGAAACACTCCACAACCTATCGAAAAATATTGTCATATAGTGATCGTTCTAAGTTGCAATGCATGAACGAAAACACTACAGATCATAAATAAACATGCGCTGTGTTATATTTTCTACTAAATTTTGAAAGGACCCCAGTTGCCATGCCAGATAAATCCAATCGACTAAAAAATCTTCCTCCGTATGTGTTCGCTGTAATTGGCGATCAAATACGAGATATGCAAAATGCAGGGATTAAAGTTTATCGACTAGATATTGGTAATCCAGACATGCCACCGCCCGATCATGTCATCAATAGTCTAAACCAAAGCGCACATAACCCAAACAACCATGGATATTCAGGATATAGAGGTATACCAGCATTCAGAAACGCAGTTGGACGCTATTATAAATCCCGGTTTGGTGTGACTGTTGATCCTGATACTCAGATATTACCATTACTAGGTAGTAAAGAAGGTATTATTAACCTGACATTGGCTTATGTGGATGAGGGTGACTCGGTGCTTGTTCCAGATATTGGTTATCCGTCATATGCAATGGGCACTCGCCTTGCAAATGGCAATGTAGTTTGGATGCCAATGCGACCAGAAAACAACTTCTTGCCAGATTTTTCTCAAATTGCATCAGGAGATGCTCAAAATAGTAAGCTAATGTGGCTCAATTATCCCAATAACCCTACTGGTGCCACAGCAGACATCGACTTCTATAAAAAAGCAGTATCCTTTTGTAAGGAACATGACATTTTATTAGCATCGGATAATCCATATGCAGACATTACTTTTGATGGATACCGAGCTGAAAGTGCTCTAATAGCAGATCCTAAATTGGAAACAACAATTGAATTATTATCGTTATCTAAAAGTCATAATATGGCTGGTTGGCGTTTAGGCGCGGCTGTCGGCTCCGCAAAAGCAATTGAAGATCTTTTGCATGTCAAAAGTAATATCGATAGCGGACATTTTAAAGCGATTTACGAAGCTGCTGCTACCGCCCTTGATGAGACACCTTCCAGTTGGATGCAAGACCGAAATGAAATTTACCGTAGAAGACGTGATCTAATTATGTCTGCGTTACCGGAAATTGGTCTTTCTGCGCGAAAGTCGCTGGCATCATTGTATATATGGGCGAAAGTAAACGATGGTGATGTAGAAAATTATATTAAAAGCGCTTTAGCTGACGCTCATGTTTCACTTGCGCCCGGCGGAGCTTATGGACCCGGTGGCGAAGGTTATATCAGATTAAGTGTTGGTGTTCCGGATGAAGAATTGAAAGATGCTCTGGGACGATTAAAGACATGGTACGCTCAACATATCAACAAGGCAGGAATATCGTAAATGCCAGATTTTTATGAGTCAAAACCTCCAATAGAAAAAGCATTTTTAGTTGCGGCGCAGGTTCGTGGTAGTCGCCCGTTACTCAACATGGATGATTCATTAAGCGAACTAGAAAAACTCGCTCAGACAGCTGGCATGGAAGTTGTAGGAACAGCCCAGCAAAATCTAAATAAGATCGAGCCTTCAACCTTCGTTGGATCAGGAAAAATCGAGGAAATTAAAGATATCGTTCAAATGAACGATGCAAAAGTCGTTATCTTTGACGATGAACTATCTCCACGACACCAACGCGAGCTTGAAAAACAATTGGGCGAAGAAATAAAGATTCTAGACCGCTCTGCACTTATTCTTGATATTTTCGCTCAACATGCTAGCACCCGCGAAGGTGCATTGCAGGTTGAGCTCGCTCAATACGAATATCGCCTTCCTCGACTTACCAGACAATGGACACATCTGGCTCGTCAAGCTGGCGGCGGTGGTTCAAGAAGTGGTAACGGCGGGGTTGGGCTTCGTGGACCCGGTGAAACACAGTTAGAAGTTGATCGGCGAGAAATAGGGCGTAAGATATCTAAGCTGAAAGAAGACTTAGAACATGTGCGTGAGCACCGTAGCCGTCATCGAGAAAATCGACGACGAGCAGGTATTCCAGTTGTATCACTGGTGGGCTATACCAACGCCGGCAAATCGACCCTGCTAAATGCAATAAGTGATGCCAATATTTACATTGCCGATCAGCTATTTGCTACTTTAGATCCGACAACGCGCAAAGTTGGGTTGCCATCAAATCGTCAAATTCTGTTTACAGACACTGTAGGATTTATTCAAAAATTACCTACAACTCTAATTGCTGCATTTCGTGCAACGCTTGAAGAAGTGGTTGAAGCGAATTTGTTATTGCATGTTGTTGATGCATCGCATCCAAATGTAATGGAGCATATTGAAGCTGTGGAAGATACGTTGGCTGAGATTGAGATGCCTGAAGTTAAGAAGATCCTTGTATGGAACAAAATTGATCGTCTTTCATCGGATGAGCGTCCACAATTTTCGGATGAAAATGATGACTATATAGCACAAGTTGACATTTCAGCTTTTCGTAAACAAGGCTTAGATAACTTACTCATAACAATTGACAAAGCGCTAACTTCCACACACATTGAAACAACGCTGCTCATACCTTATGAACGCGGGGATATCACATCAGAATTGTATGAATCTGCCGTTGTTCGTGAACAGATCGCAAGAGACGACGGTATGATATTAAAACTTCAACTAAGCCAAGTTCTGTATGAACGTTATGAAGAATATGAGATCGAGGAGATCAATAACAATGTTTAAACGGATAGATCGCTCACAGACCTTGCTAAATCTCCTCGCAAAAATTTCCGATTTATTCGCAAAACAGCGCGGGCTACCAGTTATTATTGGCGTTTTTTTTGTGGTAATTAGTATGATTGTTCAGTCAATTGCAGTATTTACAGATAGTACATTGATTGAATTTCTAGGTGTTATTACGCATAATTTAGGTGTTCTGATCGCTCTAATTGGCATGCTCATGGTAACCCCATTAGGCGGACGTTGAGCGATCAGAACAGGTAAATGAGGGTAAACCTAACCTACTGACTCTATATCATCAGATATATCAGGAGTTTCCAATTGAATCCAATAGATTTCAGGACGATAGATTGTGTGTATGAATAAACGCATGTCAGGAGTAACCGTTAATCCAGCTAATGGAGCCGCTATCTCGGTATAAACCACGATATCAATCTCATCATTGGAACAACCGCCGTTTTCAATGCACATCTCTGGATCTATTCGTCCAACTACCCCACGAGTGCCTAATGCATACGTAAAGTATAAATATCCATCTTCACCCATAGTGAGACCAGTTGTGTTTTGTAGACCGCTTACGAGTGGTACTGTCTCTATTGTTTCTCCCTCAGATAGTTCGGCTATTTCACCTCTATCAAACCATTCAATAGCGCGTCTTGCACTGCCGTTGTTTGCTACAAACACAAAATCTTCATTAACTGTAATGCCTGCCGGTGAGCGCATATCACTATTGAGAACAGTAATCTCTCCTGACCGTGTTGTCGTAACAATACTGTCGTTACCAAGGTTTGTGATGATAAATGTTTCTTCGTCTAAAACTTCAATACCCCATGGACTCTCTAGATTATCTGTAATGACTTGAGGTGATCTTGCGGGATTGACAAGAAATAATGTGTTTTGCTCATAATCTGGAATCCACAATTCAATTGAACCATTCTCGTTTTCTTCTGCATGTAGATCATGTGAATTGCGTATACCGTGTATATATGTTCTTGTGTCACCATTTGTGTCATCAATTTCATATACAGTCCAGTCCCCGTTGCAAACTGCGTATATGGTGTCATTCACCCATCCGATACCGTTAGGTCTCTGAACATTTCCTGTTAATATTGATAGATCTGCTTGAGTGAATGTCTCGTCGAATTCTTGGTTGTCGTTTTGTGCTTTTAATGTCCATGTTATAGATATGGCTAGAACTACTAGGATATTTAATAGTGTCTTCTTCATGACTATGCGAAATTACTCCTTGATTGGAACAGAAACGTAAAATGTCGAACCGATATTCTCTTCACTAACAAACCAAACCTTACCATTATGATTTTCAACGACTGAACGTACTAGACTTAAACCTAAACCTGTGCCAGATACATGACGAACGCTTTCTTGTTCGCCACGATAAAAGCGGTCAAAAATTTTATCATAGAGATGTTCCGGTATGCCAACCCCATTATCTTTAATGCTAAAAATAATACTATTATCTTTACAGTAGGTTCGCACATAAACCTCACCATCATCTAACGTAAACTTAATCGCATTTTCTAACAAATTGATAATAACACGTTGAAATTGCTCACAATCACCGATAAATTCGGCATCTGTCTCTTCAACATCAATATTCACCCTAATTTGCTTATCAGAAATCAATAAACTTAGCTCTGCGAGTGAATTTTCAATAACTTGATTAGCACTACACGTCGTTAATGCGTTTAATCCAATTTTCATGCGTTCAACATCAAGTATGCCATTGATAATGCGGTGCATACGCTCCAGTTGTCGCTCAACTAAATTTGCTAAAGTTTCTAGTTCCTCACTATGTACCAGATCTTCTTTAAGTAATTCCATATTAGTCATTGCGCCCATTAAAGGGTTCTTTAAATCATGGCTCGCCATACGAACCATCTCACTCTTTAAACGATCTAACTCAATGAGCTGTGTAACGTCGTTTAGTACAGCAACCCAGCCGTCAATCCGGCGATGACCTAAAATCGCCACATGACATTGATATACACGATCATCCAAAACAATATCATACACAAAACTCTTATTATGATGCATTTCGCGAATCGCAAGTACATAATTTTTGGGCAATGTTCCCTCTGGAAGAACCGGAAGGATAGAGGCATGACTATCAAGCTGTGACAAAGAAATAATATTTCTCACAGCCGAATTAGCAAATATCAATCTAAATTTTCGATCAACGGCAATAACTGGGTTTTGCGTGCTTGTCAACAATGTCTCTAACTGTTCTGTAAGTGCCCGTTGCTCTGTGAATACGCGACCATGAACGATCGCAACTGCGGCTTGAGCAGACAAAAGCTCTAGAGCATGCACGTCATCTTCATTGAATAATCTTCCCTGAAAGCCGCTTACAACCATCAATACGCCAATAATCTGTTTACTATACTCCAATGGGACTGCTATCACAGAACCAAATGTTTCCTTAGCAAGCGCAAAATCAGGCTTATCGCTCCAATCACGACGATAATTCTCCAAAAACGCCGATTTGCGAGTACGCATTACTTTGCCAACCACTCCGCGATCAACAGATAATCGCATATGAGTAAGTTGTGATGGCAGTTGATACACATTGACCAATTCAAGCTCATCACCCTCAGATAAAAATATACCAACACCATCTGCACTTACCCACCCTGCCGCTTGCTTCGCAATTTCATCAAGCACAATATTTATCGAAAGTTCACTGGTGATTGCTAGGCTCACTTTGTGCAATGTCTCGACTTGCGAATTTTTCTCTGCTAGTGGTGTGATGATCTCCTGTTGTAAGATTGCGCCACTAATCAAAAGTACACCCACAGAGCTAATCGTAGAGGCAAATGATGCTACAGAGATTTCGGGGTTTATGAATGTCAAACTTTGACCAACGACGAAAATAACGATGCCGGCGATTAATCCAAATGAGCGAAATCGGCGACGATAACGCCATGTGATATACAGTGTAGTTATATCAAATAGCCCATAGAAGAATATAGCGAGAGGATGAAAGTAGAAGTCTAATGCTTCATCTACACTAATATCTGAATTGTTATTGACTATAAGAAAAATTCTAATACCAACGATAAACACTAGATTTAATAGAAATAGCACACGTAATCTACGATTAAGAATACCAGCCAAGACAGTTGCCAGCACATAAATCGAAATACTAGCACCGGTAAACCCTAATTCCATGATACTTACAGAAAAGCCTACAAACACACCGGGAATATCAGGCACAAATGAGACGGACTGAACAAAAAGTGAACCAAAACTCCAACATATGACAAAACACAGGAAAATAGCGTAGAACTGATTTAATTCATTCTGCGAATCATTCCACAAGACAATCAGTAAAAAGCCTAACGCTAATGAAAGCGTTAAGGCATTGAACAGGATGGTAATTGCATTCAACGTCAGCATAATTGACTTAGTCGAGTTTAATTGCTACCAATTGGCTGTTTCTCAAATCTATACCCAACACGATGCTCAGTCAAAATATATGTTGGGTTTGACACATCTGGTTCAATCTTACGCCGTAACTGACTAATATATACACGGGGATAATATATGTCATCAACGTATTCTTGACCCCAAACTTGCTCAAGTAAATCACGTTGAGACACAACACGCCCAGCATTTTCCAGCAGAACCGCCAACAGTTTAAACTCTGTAGGAGTCAGATGAATTTTCTTACCGCTTACATGCACATGACGACGATGAAGATCAATACTTAAAAACCCATCATCATAACCTTGCTCTGGCTCGCTACTGACTGATTGTGATCGTCTTAATAGCGCCCGCACACGCGCTACAAACTCATTAAGGCGTACTGGCTTCGTTAAGTATTCATCCGCACCAGCATTCAGCCCTTCTACGACATCTTCCTCCGTGACTGCTTGTGCAGAAAGCATCATTATGGGTGTGTCAGCAAGCTCACGGATACGCCTACATACCGTAAGCCCATCCATACCACCCGGCATGACAATATCCAAAACTACAAGATCAGGCTTAGAGACATGGAATGCTTTGAGCGCCTCTCCACCTTCACTACACAGAATAACCTCAAAATTCTCACGACGTAATTTTCGACCAAGCGCATCTCGAATTGCTTGCTCATCGTCAACAATTAGTACTTTCATAATGACCAACCTAGAATTGAATCTGTCAGAAAACAAAATGTCGAATACCACACGTCAGGTTAGTATCCTCATTTTTCGCTATAATTAACTATTATATGATGAAATCAACAGAAAGGCGCATAGATGAATGCGGTAAATAAAAGATCTCTCATCACATTAGTATCCTCATTGATACTAATGTTCATATTGTCATCGTGTAATCTTGGTGGCAATCCAGAAGAACAGCTCAGTGTTACGGACGTTCCTACTAATGAAATTAACCCAACCCGTACACCGGCATCAACGAGTGGCATACCAACTGCACAGGTAGTCACCCAACTACCTATCGCAACAAGTATTATTGGCTCAACGGCGGTTGCAGTACTTCCGCAACCTTCATTCCCTACGCCAACCCCCCTGCCCTTGAGTATCGTGATACTATCACCCATACCGGGAAATGTGATTGCCGGGAATGTCCAAATCCTTGGCGCCGCTAGCCATCCGCAATTCTTACAATATCAAGTAGAGTATGGACCAGATCCAAATCCCAATAATCTATGGTTTCCAATTACTGGTGTCGTTCAAGCCCCCGTAACATCCAATGGATTGCTGGGCATTTGGAATACAAACACTGCACAAGATGGCACCTATCAACTACGCCTCCGTGTATTTTTAAGGGATGGCAATGACCTGAGAACAGTAGTCAACAACATTCGGGTACAAAATCAGGCACCAACACCAATCCCAACTAGTACCCAGACCATCCCACGTCCAATTGCCGCGTTTACTCAGGACCGGACAACAGGCAATGCCCCACTAGTGGTCAGGTTCACCAACCAATCCAGCGGTCAAATCAACAATCATAGCTGGAATTTCGGCGACAATAGTACATCCAATGAGATTAATCCATCACACACCTTCAACAATCCGGGCACATACCTTGTCGCATTAACTGTAACGGGTCCTGGTGGAACATCTAATGTCTCTAGGCAAATAAACGTTCAAAGTTCCACGCCTCCAATAGCCGCATTTACACAAGACAGGACAAGTGGTCCATCTCCATTAAATGTGCAATTTACGAATGAGTCCTTAGGCGAAATCACTATTGCTGAATGGAACTTTGGTGATGGAACAACCAGCACAACCTACAGTCCAACACACCAATTTACCGACGTCGGAACCTATAACGTCATTTTGCGGGTTCAAGGTCCGGGTGGTTCTTCCACTGTTACAAGACAAATCACCGTAGAAAACCCTGCGGTTCCTGCCCCAGATGCGGCATTTCTTCCAGATACAACTGTAACTGGAGACATACCATTAACGGTTCAATTCACCAATCAATCAACTGGCAGTATCTCCGGATATACGTGGGATTTTGGTGACCTAAGCCCGACAAGTAATGTTGAAAATCCGTCGCATATATTTACCCAAGCCGGTACTTACACAGTAAATTTGACAGTTGTTGGTGAAGGCGGACAAGATACAGCACAAGTTCAAGTCAATGCAGTCCAGCCGCCAGATGTACCAGAAGCGAGCTTTACAATTATCGGGTCTGCGTCTGGACGTATACCATTCACCGCCACTTTCAACAACACGTCAACAGGTGAAATAACAGATTACCTGTGGGACTTTGGTGACGGCAACACTAGCACCAGTAGCGATGCAGTTATTAATCACGAATATACACAAGAAGGAACATACACTGTTACTCTCACTGTCTCCAACCAAAGTGGTAGTTCCACTTTTGATGAAACTGTCGCCGCGCTTGCGCCACTTAACGAACCAGATGCATTTTTCACAGCAAATCCAACAAGCGGCCCAGCTCCGTTAAATGTAGATTTCACAAACGCATCGTCGGGAGATAATCTGACTTTTGAGTGGAATTTCGGGGATGGAAGCCCATTAAGCAACGCTTCCGATGCAACCATACAGCATACATTCTCTAATCAGGGTATTTATGATGTAATCTTGACAGTATCAAATGTAGATGAAGGTCTTTCAGATACACACACTGTTCAGATCAATGTTAGTGAACCAATAAGCCAGGTTGATCCCATCACAGGCAATTTTATTGCCACGGAAACATCACCACTTGTGATAGATCTTAATGCATCTGCATCTGGCGGTGACGGCGCTTACACTTATGCCTGGGACTTCGGCGATGGCAATGTCGGCACAGGGCAAACCACACAACATATCTATGCGACAGGTGGCACCTATACCGTCACGCTCACTGTCTCCGATGGTGCTGGCACCACACCCGCTGTCGTCTCGCAACAAGTGACCGCTACCGATCCGGTCGTTCTGGATCCCATTTCCGCTGACTTCAGCGCGATTGAGAACGCAGCGCTCGTCCTTGACTTCAACGCCACTGCTTCCGGTGGTGACGGCGTCTACACTTATGCCTGGGACTTCGGCGATGGCAATGTCGGCACAGGGCAAACCACACAACATACCTATGCCGCTGGCAATACCTATACCGTCACGCTCACCGTCTCCGATGGTGCTGGCACCACACCTGCTGTCGTCTCGCAACAAGTGACCGCTACCGATCCGGTCGTTCTGGATCCCATTTCCGCTGATTTCTCTGCTGTTGAGAACGCACCACTCGTCCTTGACTTCAACGCCACTGCTTCCGGTGGCGACGGCGTCTACACCTACACCTGGGACTTCGGCGATGGCAATGTCGGCACAGGACAAACCACGCAACATACCTATGCGACAGGTGGCACCTATACCGTCACGCTCACCGTCTCCGATGGTGCTGGCACCACACCTGCCGTCGTCTCGCAACAAGTG
>DAOTXB010000536.1:0-8928 GCA_034435575.1 Anaerolineae bacterium | reverse complement strand
GCGTCATTCCCACCAGTCGAGAAATGTTCCACTTGAATCCGCTCAAACAATTCGGGGAATATTTCGGCCAACTGTTCAGTTTGTTGAATATTGTCTTCGATGCCGCCCCAATGCCAAATAGTGAGTGTAACAGGGTCATCTTGCGCCTGTGCAATACTTAATCCAAGTATCATCATGCACGATATCAAGAATAAATTTAACGCTTTACGTGTTTTCATGCTTATGCTCCTGAAACTAAAATAGATCTAAATGAATATGGTGAACTAAACATTATTTCGATAAAACCTCCTCACTTATCAATTGATTTACAACTTTGTCTTTGAAGGAGATAACCTTCAACTGGAATTCGTTCATATTTGGCAGATTTCTTGTCCACCGCATTTAACAGACGATCCATCATATCCACACCTAACTGATAGCGGTCAAAATGTACGGTGGTTAACGGTGGATTTGATCGATTGGCTTCGGGTATATCATCAAAACCGATAACCGATAAATCATCTGGTACCTTCAAGCCCACATCACGAGCCGCAAGCAAGGTGCCAATAGCCAACATGTCGTTATAACACGCAATAGCAGTGATATGACTATTTTTAGACAGCAGGGCGACAGCCGTCGTATGTCCATTTTCGACAGTCGCGGGCAGAGCAGATACGGTGATAATCTGATCTGCTGCTATATTTGCATCGTGAAAGGCTTTCATAAAACCAGAACGACGGTTCTGGCTACTACCCGCCCAACCTCCATCAATGTAGGCAACCTGTCGATGTCCCAGGGACAATAAATAAGACCCTACCTCCATCGAGGCATCAAATTCGCTTATACTGAACACATTTGCCTCCGGCACTGCATATGCAGATAATGCCACCGCGTGCATACCCTTGATTGCGTTTTTCAACCCTTCTTCCTGCAAACGACTGCCCGCCAGCAGAAGCCCATCAACTCGTCTATCTTTGAGTACATTTACATAATGAAGTTCCAGATCAGGATCACGATTAGCGTTACACAAAAATACGTTAAAATTTCGTTCGCGGGCTGCTTGTTCTGCACCGAGAAGCAAGTCTGGAAAGAAGGGATCAGTAATGTCAGAAATGATCACTCCAATAGTGTAGGTTTTTCCCGTCAATAGGCTTCGTGCCAATCGATTGGGACGATAGCCAAGTTCCTCAATGATCTGAAGAATGTTTTGGCGTGTCTCTTCGCTAATCTCGCCCTGTTTGTTGATAACACGCGAAACAGTTTTGATTGATACCCCTGCTTTTTTGGCAACGTCTTTCATGGTGACCGCCATAGTAATTCCTCCCCTGAGCTACGATTGAACAATATTTGGTAACTCAAGTGTATCCGATGTTTGCGACTGCCATAATTTAAGCCTTTTAGTCAGTTCGCGAATGCGCTCGCGTTGCTCGGAAACATCAAACAGGTTGACTATTTCATCTGGATCGTTACCAAGATCATATAACTCACAGATATCATCAGGACTCAGAGTCAATTTCCAACGATCCGCCGAAATAATTGTGCGCCATTGGCTGAATGCCGCGAGATCTCGTTCTGATTGCGAGAAATCACCCGGAATATCATCCCAATAGCTCGTATCTGCATCGCCATACCATGTAATCACAACATCATTGTCTGAAAGATCTTTTTTATCCCGTAGTACAGCGGCTTTACTTTCACCTTGAATATGTTCACCTGGCTTTTGATCGAGCAGGTCAAGCAAGGTTGGTACCAGATCAATATGGCTAAAATTGCCAGATATACGCGTTTCTGTTTTTGACAACCATGGAATACGCATCAGAAGAGGGACTTTGACGGATTGTTCGTATGGCAACCCTTTTGTCATTAGTGCATGATCGCCCATCATCTCACCATGATCCGATGTGAATACGACCAGTGTATCGTCCGCTAATCCGGCACGATCGAGGCTAATAAGGATTTGCTCAACTGCGTGATCGACTAGCGATACTAACCCATAATAATTTGCACGAACCCGTCGCCAGTCCCATTCGCTTTGTAGAGAAAAACCATCGATGCCACGTGTGGCAAAATCCTTAACCATTAAAGTTTCTTTGTAAGACACCGGTAGTTGCTTTGGTTCTGCAAAGGTAGATCCTACATTTAGTAACTCCGGATCGTGGAGGTTATTCAATGGACTCCAGAAGGGGTCATGTGGTTCGAGAAAACTGACGACAAGCAAGAAAGGATTGTCGTTTGAATATGACTCAATGAATGACGAGGTTTTATCAGCCAAAAATGTAGGCTTTGTGTAAGGTTCTGCTAATGACGCTGCGTATTTACGAGAAAATACTCTTGCCCCGTCATCAGCCACTATGTCCGGGACAAATCCGTTTGCTATCAGGAAGTGATGATAATCACTACGAAGATCAAGATACTTTGGATTTGAGAAATAGGGTCGGTAAGGTGCATCTTCTGTGCTGATTCTTTCCTGAAAACCGTGTGTAGGAACAAGTTCATCACCAAGATGCCATTTGCCATAATAGGCACAGTAATAATCATCATCCAGCAATTCCGCAATGGTATCGATATGGGAAGGTAATGGTGTGTTATTTGCAATGCATTGATGACTGTGGGGCCATTGCCCTGTTAGGAAGGTCGCGCGCGAGGGTGTGCAAATTGGTGTCGTGCAATAAGCGTTTTCAAATGTATATCCGTTCTGACTTAACTTGTCGAATCCCGGTGTCTGAATTGCTGGATTTCCATAACAAGCTATTGTATCAAAACGCTGTTGATCTGTAATAATCAATAAAAGATTTTTCTTTTTCATGATACATTTTCCACTTACGTCAACGTTGACGTTATCGTTGTCAAAAGTATATCCTAGGGATAAATCGTTGTCAAGGTGAGTGGGAACTTAACGTGGGAGCTATGGTTCGAGCTACCTTGGGCACTGAACGATACAAGTCACTTTCATCAAACCACCCTGGAAGCTGTCAATTTTCGCCGAATGAGTAGGGTGATCGCATATGCTTTCTCAATGAAAATCAAGGGATGGTGGTGGGTGACCTCGAAAAATATCGGTTCTTTGGGACTTTGCATGGTGAACAGGGGTTTAAGTGACAGCAGGCAGTAATCAAGGTGGGGTAATTGGACAAGAGAAAAGTGCCGAAAATACCGGATGACGAACGCTAAAGCCTACTTCAACGTCAATGCCTTGTGCGATATTGGTGCGTTCGAGCGTGATGCAACCGCTGAACGTCCGCCCCAACTCTCGCCGCAGAGAGCCGTTTTGCCAGATGACACGATCAGGCTGGGGCTACCCAGAAATGTGTTTTTCACTGTGATTGCCCGCGATGGCGTCTTCCTGCGGGACCCAGCGGAGATTGGTGTGCAGTAGTCTGTCATCGCGCTTGAAGTAGTTCACGCTATCGATATATTTTGATTATCCATGGGTGATACAGAAGCGTTTCGGGTTTGCCTGCGAGGGGCGGGTGATGTCATTTCATGGTCGCATCCCAGGCACCGCGTGTGCTAGTGCGGTTGAATCCGACCAGGCAAGATGAATTTACGTGCGTATGGCTCGGCGAGACAGGCACGGTCGTGATGGTCAGGCAGTGACGGGCGGGGGAGAGACTTTCACGAGGCTGTGCGTTACAGTCCGTACCCGGATCGGTTCGATTTCAACGCAAGAGCTGTGTTTAGTGGGCAGTAAATTTCACTTTTGACATCCTTCATCTATCCGGTTATTTCAGGCGTATAGAGCGTATTTTATCTCAGACTCTTGTCCTAGTTTATGGGGTATCGATCACATTACCTCAGATGCAAACCGTGCATGCCAGCGTGTTTCGATCAGATGCCCGTCACGTAATTCGTGTACGAGGTCTGCTTCCTGCATTACTTTTGGGTCATGGGTGATAATAAGCGCGGTAATACTGGTTTCGTTGACAAGTTTCCGTAACAACTCGATGATTTTTAGACCGGTGTGTGTGTCCAATTGTCCAGTTGGTTCGTCTGCCATCAAAATTCTAGGCGAGGATGCTAGTGCCCGTGCGATAGCAACGCGTTGTTGCTCTCCACCGCTTAATTCATGTGGGCGGTGATTTACACGATTCGCCAGCCCAACCCATTCGAGGGCTTCATGTACTTTGTGTTCACGCTCTTCATGGTTGAGATAACGCATCCTTAACGGGATGCCTACATTTTCGGTAGCAGTTAGTAGTGGTAATAGACCGAATGCCTGAAATACAAATCCAATCTTGTTGAGACGCAGTATACGCTTTTCTTTTTCAGAAAATGAAGTTAGCGAATCACCATCAAACCAAATATTTCCGTTTGTTGGCTCATCTAACCCTGAAATGAGATTGAGAAATGTGGTTTTACCGGAGCCAGAGCGACCTACAATCGCAGTCATTCTGCCTTCAGGTACATCTAATGAGACATTATTAACTGCGTGAACATCCTCACCGCCGAGATGATATACTTTGGAGACATTTTCTGTGCGGATGATCGAATTCATACTTGTTCCTCTGTAGTTATGTTGCTGTCCGGGTAGATGCCAATATGATCGTCCTGTAGTTTTAATTCTACGCGTGAGCTTATGTTAAGTTCGGTGATAAATTCTTGTGATAATTGGACTCGTCCTCCACGATCTACTAGCGCGTACTCATGTTCGTCCTTACCATCGTTACGACGGACGATCTCATTAATCATGCGTCCATCGCGCATCCCAATCACGCGTTCGACCCGTTCTGCGACTTCAACGTCATGCGTAACGATTACAACAGTAACATTTGTTGTTTTGTTGAGTTGTTGGAGCGCATCAAAAATCGTGTTTGCGGCTTCGCTATCAACTTGCCCGGTGGGTTCATCAGCGAGCAGTAATTCTGGATAATTTGCCATTGCAACTGCAATTGCAACACGTTGTTGTTGACCACCACTAAGGTTGCTGGGTAGGTGGTTAAGACGATCACCAAGATCAACCTGTTCTAGCAGGTCGATTGCGCGTTTTTTGCGTTCATTACCACGAATACCGTTTAGTGCCATCGGTAGTTCTACATTTTGTTTTGCTGTTAGATAAGGAATTAAGTTGCGTGCTGTCTGTTGCCAGACGAATCCCACAGATTGCCGACGATAACGTACCTGTGCGCGTTTGTTCATGTGTGCCAGATCATATGCACCGACTTTGATGCGTCCTGCAGAGGGTTTATCAAGCCCTCCCATAATATTCATTAAAGTGGATTTCCCCGATCCGGATGCGCCAACAATCGCCATCATTTCACCCTGTGGGATTCGTAAATCAACACCTTGTAAGGCAACAACCTCAAGATCAGCAACTTTATAAATTTTGACTAGATTATCACATTCGACGAAGCTCATTATTATCTCCAATCGTGTCTTGGTTCAACTTACCGCTCAAGATGTAGCTTAGGATTATTAAACTCAGAAGCATAGCTAAGACAGGGGCAAGTATAGTAGATACTGAAAAAAGTACACTTGTACCTCGAATTGCAGGTATGAATGGCAACAATGCGCTTGCAAAGAAGATACTGATAATCAGAGCAATAACGATACTCACTATATATAGTACCGCCTGAAGAGCGACAATAATTATTCTTCCTTGATCGTCTTTTATCCCCAGTGTGACAGTTTGTTGTGTATGGATTGTTGTGCTATCCTGTGTGGTTTTTGTGGCAATCACTATGCAGATCATACCCAGCGCAATCCAAAAATTCCCATATAAGACTGTCGTAAAAATGTTATTTAGCGGAGCTTCTCTTAATGCGATGTAGATGTCTTCTGCGACCTGTATTCGCGCAGTCTCTCCAGTAAGTGTGGCAATTGCGTTTCGCGTAGCAACATCATTAGTTTGTATCCATGCTTGATTCCAGTAGTAGTTTTCTCTCAATATCGCGCTTTGATTAAGTAATGGACGAATACGATCAATATCAACAATGAAGAATGCTGAATTTGCTGATTGCGTGGGGAAATGATCAACAATGGCGACGACTTCGTAATTAAAACGGATACTCCCAAATTCTTCTGGTAATGTGCGTGTGCCTTGAAAACCGGGCGTAATTTGATCGCCACTATTGTCCTGTGATGCCCAACTATCTGCGAGTGCCTGCGACAGGATGATAGGTACAGGTTGCGGGCGTACCGTGTTAATTGCAATGATGTTGCGCGGTGGATTCAGGTTTTCATTGCCGTTGACTTCGTAGCTCACGCGTAGACTTGCTTCTCCGTCATAAACACTAGTCGTAACCCTTACTGCGACCAACCCACGGTCGATTAGACTTGGTATATCCCATTCTGGCAGGCGATCGCGCTCAAAATCTTCGATTGTAATTGCTTCGTCAGTACTCGTATGTGCGACGATCTCATCAATGAATACAATCTGTAAAAATTCATCAAATACAGCTTCGGTTGGTCGAACGCTCCGCAATCGTAAATCAGTCAGGCGCCACGGTGGAGCCTGTGTTGAGGGAAGTTCCACATGATATTCGACAAATGTATTGATAACGGATGGATCAGATGTTTGCATCAAAATTGTCTCGGAGATGCCTAATCGATCCATTAGCGTTAGTTGAATCTGTACTTCACCGGTACCATTATCATCGGTTTGTGCATTGACCTGCATTGATAGGGATTCACTATTTTCTGGTAATGCTAATCCATTACTCAGTGCATTAAATTCAGTATCTAGTAATTGAACGATGTCCGTATCATCTGAGTAATTCGGTACGAATAATTCAGGGTCAACGCCCAACATTGTGATACGGGGAGAATCATTAGTCGTGGATAGGTTTAGGATCGGTACAATGGTTGTCATTTCGTTGTCAATAGTAGAGAGTTGTTCAGTCACGTTTGTATTGACTGAATCATAGTCTACACGTATATCACCACCGAGCTGGTCAATCGCGGAAGTTTGGAGCGTAATGTTGTTTGTATGCTGTAAGATTAACGCAGTAAACCCCGTGCTGAGTATTAAAATAATCATTAGAGTCGGTAATGCGTCAGGTGTTTGTAATTTATGTAAGACAAATTGTGGCAGAATTCCACGCCTGGAACGTATCGCTAACGATGATGTGCCCCGGATAATTGCTAGTATGCGTAGTGAGAAAATGCTTAAGCCAATCATGATGAGTACTGGTCCGAAAAGATTTAGTGGGTCTGATAACCCGCCTTGTTGCCTGATGACATCAACTAAGATATGCGGATCTTCAATGAGCGCTTGTAGCCCTTCACTCAGATTTTCTGTGTTTAATAGGTAAATACGTAAAACTAAGCATCCTCCTAAAGTGAATGTAACAGCGTCGAGATAATATGCGGTCAGGAATGATCTGGTAGTGTTCACTATTTGGTGATTAATCACTAAAACATCATCGATTGAATAGCCTAAGACAATTAAGATTACGCCAATAAGCGTGCAAATGACCAGGATGGGTATGCTTGTGGTAACGAAAATGGGTGATGATATGTCTACATCAAGAAACACACCACTCGATATAAAAATTTGGAAAATAACCACTGCAATTATCGGCGCAAGGATGAGCGAAACTGCCCCAATATAGGCACTATAAGTAGCGTAAATTAAGGTAAGTTGCTGTTGGTCAGTGCCGTACTGTGTTAAGCGTTTCCATTCAGTAAGCTGTGCCTGTTTATGTAAATATGCAAGGATAAGCAAGTGTACGCCGAGTAAACTCACAAGCGCGAGCATGATCGTTTGTGCAGGAAGTTGGTCTGCTTCTGCCTTTTGGATAGTCTGTGTAAGTAGATTACCTAGACTATTATCAATTTGTCCGTCAGGGTGCGACTGGAAAAAATCCTGTTCGATTTGTGACACGCCGTCTGCAATTTGCTGGATATTCGATGATGTAATGTTGTTTGCATTGGCTAAAATGCGCCATGAGTAAATGACGTTTTCTTGGAATTGTGGTATGACGAGGGTATCAAAATCGGTTTCCGGTACGATCATCACAATGTCTGTACGATAGTCGATGCCTACAAGTGTCAGAATACCGTTGATAACATTAGTTTGTAATTGCCAGAAGACGTCACGCGGGTTTGTTGGTTGGGCAATACCAGTAATTTCAAAATCAAACGAAGGTTCTTGAAAGCCAAGATCGATACGATCTCCTAGTTCAGTGTTGCTGATTTCTGCTGCGGCAGACATCACAACTGCTTCTATAGTGAGATTACTGTTTGTAACAATTTCGCCATTTGCGCTAGTTGCGATAGGTAAAGTACCGCTTTCAATCTGAATAATTTGTTCAAGGTTCGGGAAGGTTGCTATTTGGTAGCATCGAAATCGCTGAGGAATGCTTGATCCGCATGTAACGCCGATTGTCCGATTGGTGGGTTGAATTTGTCCGAAAACGGTACCGAGATTGTCCGTTAAACTGGTGATTAATCGCTCGTTTATGGGTTGGGTAGTTTCCCTGAATACAATCTCGAAATCAGTGGGTGAAGTGTTTTCAAGGGCATCTTCAATGTAGCGCGCTTCAAGGGTTTTTGAATAGGAGAGATACATCAATGGCGATGCAATGAACAACGACAGTGCAACAATCATTATGGTTGATGTGCGCCAATGATAGCGTAAATGGTTGAACGCGTATCGTAAAAACATTGGTTATTCCTCCCCTAGGCGAATAGCCTGTGCTAATGATAATTGCCGGATGAGGATAAGGGTAAACAGCACGGCAACGATCAGTATTCCCGCAATCACAAGGCTATATTGCAATAAGGCGCTAGTTTCTGTTTGCACGATGAATGGTGGGGCTACAGTTTGTGTAGTAATGATGGTGGCTAGTGTGGGCAAAACCTGTGTACTGAGTACAAAACCAATAATCGTGCCTATAATCACCGCAACGGCTGTGACGATAATTTGCTCCAGCGCCATACTAAATATTAGGCGTGATGTTGATACACCTAATGCTCGCAGGACTCCGAACTCTGCACGCCGGAATTGCG
>DAOTXB010000535.1:0-1607 GCA_034435575.1 Anaerolineae bacterium | reverse complement strand
TACAAAGCGTCTACAGAGGGTAGGCGCTTGCTTCCTGATTTCATCATCATGAACTATGCTTTCTCCTGTTAAACAGATACCTCTCTCATTTCCCTCACGTCTTCTACATACTGAATACCATCCAAAAACAAACTAAGAATTAACAAAATTCAAGGTCAAAGGAGAATATCATCGATTTGTTAATGAAATTTAACAAATTAGAATAAATTCTTTACGATAAAGTGCTGTAAAATCCATTATGATTCAATCATTATAAGGAGATAGACCAAAAAAAATTGAACTTATAGTGAAGAAATGAGTAATATAGATGGAAAACGCGCACGAACAACAACAAAAACAGGTGTCGTCTGTTATTCATCAGACAGCACAAAAGGGGCAAGCCATTGTATTAATTGCCATTACGATGGTGATTTTGTTGGCATTTACCGGTTTAGCAATTGATGGTGGTAATGCTTTTTTGACCTACCGTAACGTACAAAATGCGGTGGACTCTGCTGCATTGACGGCTGCCTTCACCATGTGTACGACGGAAGGCGATGATGCGGCAAGACAACAAGCTGCACGCACAGCCGCAGAAAGGTCGTTGCGCATAAATGGCATCAATAATATCGAGACAGGTGTTACTGCACAGGTGAATACGCCACCATCTCGCACCGATAATGACGCCTTGAAAACGGAAGAATATATTGAAATATATGTAGAGGTCGAAAACCCGACCTATTTCATTCAGGTTGTCTATGATGGTCCTATTAACATATCGGCGGATACGATTAGCCGTTGTAATGTTGGTAACGAAGGCTTTGTACCCACAGACAGTGTAGTGAATAGATATGCTTTCCGTTCACTTGCTCCGAAGGGTGGTTGCCAATCTAAACCAGCTTGGGATATTCCCGGGACACAATTTACCGTCATTGGCGATATTTGGATGCCAAATGTGGATGGGAATGTCGAGTTCAAGACACCAAATGATAATGTAGGTCCAATTGACCACCGCGAGTTTGATAATAGTGGTGATATCATCGGTAATATCATTATTGGCAACACAGAAGCGGATGCCTATAACGCCGTACATGGTAACTGGTTTACGAATACAGGTGGTAATCGTGGTGATTTTCTGATTGAAGATAGCATAAATACAGAAGCATGGGAGACTGTCGAAGCCATTTCGGACGTACCTAGAGAATGGCTTAATTCGTGGGGTGGCGATGGTACGATTCAATACGATCAACCTGAACCTGATGGTTTGCCATTTACTTTTGAGGACTTCAAACCAGGTGGTTCAATAGCTGCATCTGTTGGTAGTGATTACCATGACCTCTCTAGTTACTGCCGTGATACACCCGCTAAACTAATGTTCAACGCTCTCGATACACCGTGGAATAATGGCGGTAGTTGGGATTCTGGTGTGTACTATTCAGATTGCCCAATGGATATGAACGAAACACTAACTGGTAGAGATGTCACTTTCATCAGTGACGGCAACATACAGGTGAACAATCCTGCGCATACACTGGATGCCTACGGTGACCTACCTTTGTTTGTCACTAACCATGCGAGTAATGGAGGCACTGGTGTAACTGGTAACACAGATGACTGCTCAGTTGCTA
>DAOTXB010000534.1:0-1837 GCA_034435575.1 Anaerolineae bacterium | reverse complement strand
TTGAACCTAGCTCAGTCCGCGCTGAGGTCATGAGAAGTCACCTGAGAATCTGAAGTACGAGTCCTGCCAAAATGCAGGCGAAAAGTGACAATATTTGGTTGCGGGCTGACTGAAGCTGTGTTACATTGAAAGTGTGAGTTAACAATGAAATTGTCAGCAGTATTTTGTCAGCCCATCTTGTATGGGCTTTTACTTTTTATGGTGGTGACCGTGCTCCGTGCATGTTCGTTTCCTCCGAAAAGGTCGCCGTACGGCGACCTTTTCAATTATTGATGCAAATATCGTTCTGCTTCATCAAGCAATAAACGAAGGTTATTTAGGCGTGCGCGAGCGACAGCGACATTGGCTTCTTGTTCGATTAGTCCTTTTGCAATGTCAGACGCATTGGGGTTTTTAATCGATAATACAAGCTTCACAAGTTGTCGCGTCTGCTTAGGTATATCGGATTGGTCTTCAGTCTTATCATCATCAGAGGGATGACATAATTCCCTAACCTGTTTGGCTGAAAGACCAAAGTTGATAATATGTTGAAGAATTTCCGTATGTTCTATATCTGGCATATCCACCATTTGCCGAAGCACATACTCGTCGACGCTATGTCGATCTGCTAATTCCATTGCCTCATCAGAGAGCTTGAGTAATGCCTTATAACGACTGAATCTTCTTTTATCGATACCGCCCATTGCGGAGTAAATTGCGTCGGTGTACTCACGCTTTCCGCGTAAATCGAGTTCAAGTGCCTGCCGATAAAAGTCATTGTTGACGGCGTGATTCGGAATCTCGTAGCCGTGAACCGTTAGCAAAAGCAATGCGGCTTGACGCGCCATCGCAATCGCGGTCAGTCCCTTTCGAGCGGTGTTTTCCTTTGCCTGCCGGAATACTGACGATTTTTCAGCAGGTACCGCGATGCAATCGATCATGCCGTCACTGTCGTATCCCGGCACGAAATCGCGCAGAATCCATGCCGCCCAATAACGTCGTTCGCCGGTTTCAATGCGATATTGTTGCACTACGCCTTCCGACACATCGACCACGGTTAACGGATTGACCTGTCCATCGTCGCGCACGGTGATCGCCAGATGCACCAGATCGCGCAAAATGATTTCTTCAGGTGACAAATTCAGTGGCGTGTCGTCGTCTTTTTCGGGATCGGGCAATAGCTCGACCACGTTTGAAAATGGTCGTCCATTTTGCCGTGCGGATACCTGCGCCAACTGAACAATCTCACGCAATGATTGGGTCGGCGTGAGGTTGCCATTGTGAAATTTGTGGTGGATTGGATCGGGTAGAACGCGACGTGGCTGGATCGGATCAGGGCGCACCATATCGAGCAGGATGCGCTCAACCTTGACCGAATTATCGGTAAATAGGCGGGGCAGATTATCACCGAGCAGACTATCATCAAATGTCTCGAATAATTCGGTGAGTTTGTCGGGTTGATCGCGTTTTTTAGCCATTATTCACCATCCATCTGGGTGATGAGGCGTTGTACAAGATGGGCATATGCCTTGCTGGCAGGTGCATCAGGATCTTGCATGAACACGCTTTGATGCGAGCGATGAGCTTAGCTGACAACCTCATTTTGTGGAATGACTCCGCACAATAATTTGCCGAGTGTGGAGTGGGACTTGATGGTGGCGAGCATGTTGTGATGTCCGCGCACCCGCCGATCCATCTTGGTAACAAGTACACCACTTACCCGTAAGTCAGGTATGCGCCAACCATCGCGGATTTCGTTGATTTTGTTGATGACACTCATTAGACCGATGGTTTCGAGGTAGCGCGGTTCGACGGGGATAATGGCATCCGTCGCCGCCAACAGTCCCATCTCTGTCAT
>DAOTXB010000533.1:0-1850 GCA_034435575.1 Anaerolineae bacterium | reverse complement strand
TGGCGGGGTATCATCGCTCCCACCACATGCAGTCAATAGCATGAGCAATAGTATCACGCCGATTATTTGTCTTATCACACGTTTCAAAAGTGCGTTTCTCCTTAAGCTGGTGTTGTAACGGTTACACTGCCACAACCTGAATTGATCTATGTGTGCATCATTGGTTTGCATCACACAATGCCTTATTATGCTATTCACTGTACACTCATGCAAGTTGCGACTTTGAAACCCTAATGCCGTATCGCCCGTTAGATGTTAAAATACGGAAAATAGCAGGTACGGTATTATGCTACATTTGATGAATACCGCTTTATACTCATCTAGTTTAACTAACTTTGGGGCGCGTAATCGCGTGTCCGCTGATTAAGGGAGATCAATCCATGCCCAACTGGACAACGTTTTATAACTTTTTAGAAGAAGTTAATCAAGCACCGGTTGAAGATCGGCAAGCACTCGTTGACACACTTTTACACGAGCGCCCAGCGTGGCCCTGGATTGATGAACAGGATGCCACTTTTATCTATGTATCTTTAGGCGAAGCAGAAAATGTCGCCGTTAACCTCGATACATTGCCCGGAGACCCACCATTCGCCGAAATGGAAACCATCGAGGGCACCAATTTGTGGTATCGCATGTTGTCCTTTGCCGAAGATGACCTGCTCGATTATATGATTGCCCTCAATGACCCGATGACACCCATTGCACAGGAGCAGGACATCGTAGGGCGCATCAACCAGCATTGGATCAACGATCCACAAAACCCCACGCGCATGCAAACCGCCCAGATGACCGTTTCGGTATTGCGTATGCAAAATGCCCGCCCTTTCCCTGACTGGAGCAAAATGACCCGTGTTCAACGCGGGACAGTTTACGAACACAGTTTCAGCAGTAACCATTTACGCTTTCAGGGGCGCAAATTGTGGGTATACACCCCGCCCAATTTTGAAGATACCGGGGGTGTTTTCCCCTTGCTCATCTTACAGGATGGTCAATGGTGTGCCGGACCGTTGCAAGTACCCTATATCGCTGATGCGCTCATTAAGCATCGGCGTTTACAACCGCTCGTCATCGCCATGTTACAAAGTGGCGATCAAAAAGACCGCATCAAATCTTATGTCAGCAATGACAAACACTACGCCTCTATCGAAGAAGAGTTGATCCCGTTCTTAAAGACCAAATATCGCATCGATTCCACCAATATGGGCATCGGTGGTGTGGGTGCAGGGGCAATCGCCGCCGCCCATGCCTCGCTCAAAAATCCGGCGGTGTTCTCTCACCTGATTATGATTTCGCCACCGTTAGGGCGCGGGTTGGCACAGGAGCAACTGCGTGAATACGCCGGGCGCTTCCAGCGTGCATCGATTTTGCCCCGTCGTATTTTTCAATCTGTTGGGCGTTATGAAGCACGCGGGCGCTTTTATTTGCCGGGGCAATTGCTCAATAGCATCCTCAGCCAGCGCGGGGACATCGCCTATCGCTATACAGAACTCGGTAGTGGGCACGGATTGGTCGGTTTTCGTAGCGTGATGCCGGAGGCGCTCACATGGGCATTCCCCGGTCAGGCAATCAACGGGTAAGGCACTATATTACTGTTTACGGTTGCCATGTGGGGGCATAACCGTCGTAAGCCCTAATTTGTTGTGGCGGGGACATTGTGCCGATATTGCGGATGAAAAGCTGGCGGGCGCCCGTAATATCGACCACTTCATACAATAACCGTTCCCCATCGGCTGAGAGCGCATAGGCACCGTCATTGAAAATCGTGGTGTCGTTAACACGGGCGACGATTTGCGCCGTCCCTGTATCATCACGCATAAAAATCGCCCACCGACCATCTATCTGGTCGATCA
>DAOTXB010000532.1:0-5651 GCA_034435575.1 Anaerolineae bacterium | reverse complement strand
GTGATGAATTTATCGTACATGGCGTAAAAGCCGGCATCATTTTTGATGGGCGTGGTCGACCATGAGCCTTGGGCGAAACAGCACGGGCGCGGGCGGCACAAATCCCCTTATGGGTCAGTCAGGCAACTGGTGACCAGATTATCCCGATTGATGACAGTTGGCTGGAAGACATAGACGAGGCTAGCGCTGATATGCCTGCGCCATCCGTCGATGACCTGACGGCTGTTGATGAACCAGCCACCCCACAGCGTAAGCGACGTGGGTTCTTTGGCAGGCGCAAAAAGTCAAAGGATGTGGTGTCTGATGATCCCACCGATTTTGAGGACGAATTAGCGAGTATGCAAGACGACGACGCTGGTGATGATATGGAGGATTTACGCAGTGGCTTATTATCCTGATCAGCGATATGGTAGCGAATACACCGTCATTCGGCGGGAGGTGCTATTGCCCGAAGAAGCAACCGGCACCATCCGCGCAATGGAAGGGCGCAAAGTCGATGTGCGTGATGTGGTCGCACAGGGCATCATGCCATCCCGTCACATTATTATCGACGCGATGGAAATTCTCGGTTTAAAGAAACCCGAAGACTTAATCCCCCTCATGCATGCTGAACCGGGCGATACCGTAGAAGATCAGGATGTCATAGCAGGGAAAAGCGTGAAACGGGGTAAACGTGTTTTCGCCCCGGTACGTGGGATCATCGCAAGAGTGGACTCAGGTCGCATTATCTTACAAGAAATGCCAGAATTACTTGACTTAGAAGCAGGCGTGCGTGGACGGGTTGTTCGGGTCGAGCCGGGGCGTGGTTTAACAATTGAGGCGACAGGCGCACTCGTACAGGGTGTTTGGGGCAATAATCGCCGTGTCATAACAACTATGCGTATTGAACCTGAAGAGGGCATGACCAAGATTGAAGCTGATGATCTTGTCCTGCGCTATAAAGGGGCGGTTGTCGTCACACAAAATCCGATTACGCTGGCAAGTTTAGAAGTCCTGCGGGATCGTGGCTTAGTCGGTGTCATCGCACCCAGCATGGATATTTCTCTTGTGCCTCTGGCGATGGAAACGAATGCGGCAATATTATTAACAGAAGGATTTGGTAATATCCGTATGAGTCGTGTGATTCTCAGTTTGTTTGAAAAATTTAATGAAAAGCAGATCACACTCGATGCGTACATGCCAAATCGATGGGAAAATCGCTTTCCAGAAGTCGTCGTAAACCGCACCCCACGCAAGGATTCACCCCCACGACGACCTAATCCGTTGCTTGTTTTACGTAATAATATGACAGTGCGTGTGGTTAGAGAACCGTTCATCGGGCAAACTGGAAAAGTGGTAGAAATACCCAAATTGCCGGTACAATTAGATAATGGCTTGCGCGTTCTGTGTGCAAGGGTAGAATTAAGTACAGGGGAACAGGTATTTGTTCCACTAACTAACTTAGAGGTTCTAGGGCGTTAGCCTTAAGAAGTATGATTTTTGCTAGGGTTTAGGAAAGACTCCCGCAATAGAGGAGAAGGTTTGCATGGGCAATAACGACGACGATTTCAGCTTTGATGACGATTTTGACTTTTTCGACGACGATGATGATGAACTTCGTAGTGGACTAGATGACGACGATTTGTTCGCCGACGATGATATTGGGGGGCTGGATGATAACGACTTCCCAGAAGATGCGGGTGATTTTTTCGACGACGACGATGAATTGGGCGAAGCCGATTTTGACGATGAACTCGGCGGGCTTGGTGGTCTGGATGAATACGACGACGAATTCTTGATTGATGAAGCCTCTGCTGAGGGTGAATCGGGTGGCGGTGTTAGCCGTACCTTTATTATCCTCGCAGGTATCATGATTGTGTTCTTCGCTATTGGTCTGGTACTTGTATTGGTCTTAGCATTGGGTGACGATGGACCAACCGATATTGAACAGACTGCGACGGCGATCACCAATGAGAACGCAACTGCCGTAGCACAGATTGACCTGACAGCAACTGCCTCAATCCTCACACAGCAGGCAGATCAAACTGGTGTACCACTCACGCAGACGCAAGTCGCGGCTGATTCGACTGCAACGGCTGAAGCAGAAGTGATGATGCAGACAGAAACAGCAGTCGCCATTAACGCGCAAGCGACAGAAACAGCAGAATTCCAGACACAAGAGGCGGGGATTCCATTTACTGAAACCGCGGCGGCAATTATCGCACTCACTGAGTTAGCACAGTCTGATGATGAAGCGGCGGCTAATGCGGCGGCGACAGCAACCGCAGAATTCTTAACACAACAGGCAGATACGGGACAATCCGGCAATGGCGACACCCCGCCTGATGGAGAAGTGACCCCCGCAACAGTGGATGAAGTCGCACAGACCGCAACTGCACTCGCGGGTACGCTGCTTGGCTTAGACGCTACTCCTACACCAGAAGGTGATCTTGGCGCGGGTGTTGGTGGTGACAACAACACCGATGGTAACCAGACCGGCGATAATACTGCACAGGGTGGTGGCGTGACTACCGATACATTGCCCGATACTGGACTGTTCGATGACTTTGGCGGTACTGAAAATCTAGCCTTGCTGGCAATGGTAGCATTTGGTCTGGTTGGTGTGATCTTTGGCGCACGTCGTCTTCGCATGACCAGCGCATGATTTTCATCGTGTTTCTTGATGGAACGTAACGCATCAACTGATAATTGCAGACAACAGGGTGATGTAATAGCCACCCTGTTTTTATACCTATTTGAAATGTAATTTGTAATAAATAATCTTAAATCCGAAAATTTTGTGAAGAAATTGTAACATCAATTGGCAAACACTTTTGTATCCTATAAGATATATATATCCTTTAATATATTAATGTGCTCATTACTATATTCGCAAAATGCCAATTTGAGAAATTATAGGGAATCAGATTATGCTTAAACGTATTATGTTTCTGCTCATTGCATCATTATTGGTGCTCGTTATAGGGGCAACATCCTCATCTGCTCAGGGAACATTCCCTTCGATTGTACGGATCAACTTTGAAGAGCCTATTACCATAACCCCTGCGGGTTTTCTATCTGATGTTGGTAGCGCATATGGTAATCGTGGTAATGGCTTTACCTATGGGTGGGTTGCACCCAATACCACTACGCCAGCGGATCTAACCGGCTCCGCTCGTGAACGTAATATCTCCGGACTTGACGTAGAGCGTGATACTTTGATCCACCTCCAATTAAATGCTGGCCCTCCTGGATGGTGGGAAATCGCAGTGCCGGACGGAGACTATCGGGTGACTGTTTCTGTTGGAGATCGTCGTGATTCTGCGAATGGTTATGATAGTATACACAATATTCAGGCAGAAGGCGCACCCGTTATTGTTAATTTTGTCGGTTGTTGCATGAGTTTTGCGACAGAATATCGACAAGCATCTGTCGTTACAGAAGTGACTGACGGACGGTTGACGATTAGCGATACAGGAGGCACCAATACCAAAATTAATTCGATTTACATTCAACCAGTTTCCGATGTAGACGGCGATGGAATTCTCGATTTACCAGTGACCTCTGTGCCCAATGAAGGTACCATTCGTATCAATGCCTCATCACCTACGCCTTTATATGTGTTACCGGGCAATCAAATAGCGACAGATTCTAATAACAATCCCATCATCCTCCCGGGCGATAACATCGGGCAAGGTTTCGATACCTACATTATTACGGACATTCGCGCATTTGAGGGCGAGGTCTGGGTGGCGATCTTCCTCGGTTCTGCGTCTTATGGTTGGGTGCCGTTGAGTGCGGTTGAACAGGTCACGGAAATCACAGGTTTAGCGGCGGCAATTGCCTCAGCAGGCGGTCAAGCTCAAGTGACCGAAGACCCCGGCACACCTTCCACACCACTTGATGCAGATGGCTATGCGATTGTCAACACATCACGCCTCAATATGCGTAGCGGAGACAGTTCCCAATTCTCCATTGTGACGATCTTGCGTGGTGGTACCGAACTCTTCGTGCTCGGGCGTAATTCTGCTTCGACATGGTGGCTCGTCAGCGATGGTACCAACGAAGGTTGGGTCAATGCTGAATTTATCGTTCTGCGTGGTGACCTTACAGAGACAACTGTCGAAGAATCGGACGGCGACATTCTCCCGCCCACATTCTATACCTTTGGCAACACGATGACCTATGTCACCACCTCAACATTACGCAGTAACCGCCTTTGTGAAGTCCCCGGCGATGCTGAATACGTTGTGCTTGGACGCAATCGTGATGGCGCATGGTTCCAGATCGAAGCGACCTGCAACGGACAAGCAATAATTGGCTGGGTCGAAGCATCACAGGGTGCGCTCCGTAATGGTACATTTGCCTCGGTACCAGTGCGCTAGCAAGCATATGCGCTAACATTGAATCGTAAACGGGGCGCTCATGTGGCGACCCCGTTTTTTGTTGATGATGTCTCCGTTCGCTATGAACGAAACATTGCGAACAATGAGAATTGTTTAGCCAATAACCGGCAAATCATTAATCGCACCACTCCAGCGACCCAACCATGACGCCACCCAACCGGTTTGCCCGTTATAAGTCACCTGTACCCAGTTGCTATCCCCACTACGACCAACTGCCGTGAGCACAGTATCTACTGGAATTGTGGTAATTTCGCCGAATGAGCGGCTCGGACCACTCCGTAAGGTGATGTTGTACCATAACGTGTATTGTAGTGTGACTCCACCTGTGGGCACCTGTCCGACGACGGTTTCGCCACCGCCTGTGGGCTGACCGCCAGTGATATTAGCATAACGCCCGGCAACATAGCCTGTTTGACCGTTATAATCGATCAGCACCCAACTGCCCTCTGTGCCCACATAACCAAACGTGGTGGAAGGTGTCATCAGCCCAATGCGATTAAAGTTTGTGCCTGCGCCACTACGCACATTCAAACGCACATTTGTCGTGACCACTTGACCGCTCGGTGGTTGCGGTTGCTGTGTATTGTCCGGTGTGGAGACCGCACCACTTCCCGCTTGCCCGAAAAAGAAGGCTTCGTCCCAGTACACACCGTTCGGATCAACGGGAAATGCCTGTGTTGCGAACAAAAACAACGTTGCGGTATTACCCTGAGCAGTGCTTGACACACTCATACGATTCCAGTTAAAGCCGTTCGCGCCATTAGCCGACCACACAACCGCGCCTGAAAAAGGATTTGTGCCACCTGTCGGGTCAATGCCCACACGCGCAATCGCCGTACCAGAGCCATTTTCGATGAATGCCCATGCACCACCCTCTAAGGGTGAACCTGCGGTCACGCTAATCTGTTGATACAAATAAGCGGTGAACGTACCACCACCTCGCGACATATGAAATGAGCTATTGCCCTGTAACTTGAACGGACCGTTATGCGGGAAACCAGTCGGATGCACGTTCATCCATGTTTCTGAACGTGGAGATTGCACCACGCCACCGCCCCAGCCCGCGGGTACGTTATACGTAACCGCCAGCGCGAGCGGGTCTGCGCTGACAAAACTATAACTTGTGCTCTCAAAACCCGCGTTGTTCAATAAATTGCCATCTTGCGCCTGTGTTGGTATGGTCAACACCAGCAAAAGTAACGCGCTTAAAATTATGCTCAATCGTCTCATTGATTGCATTGGACTTACTCCCAGCTTGCGAACTAT
>DAOTXB010000531.1:0-8150 GCA_034435575.1 Anaerolineae bacterium | reverse complement strand
CCGACAATATAGGCGGTTTCCTTGCCTGCCGCTTCGATCAATCCGACAATATCCGCCGCCATATGATTGACAATATATTGGTCGATTCCGCCTTGCACTTTTTCGCTCAGATTATAACCGCGCTGGTCAGGAATCCATAGACGAAAGCCGAGATTCACCAGATGATCGATTTGATGTCGCCACCCATACCAGAATTCTGGAAAGCCGTGAATCATAATCACCAGAGGACCGTCTTTAGGACCTGCTTGGATGACATGCAGTTTGATACCGTTGGTCTTCACATAAGTAAATTCAAGTGGTGTGTTGATAACGCTCATGTGATGAATGCCTCCAAAAGTTGATTGCCTTGCTGTGGTTTGTCGTGATGCACCCCGCGACTTGCGTCAGCGATGATGAATACGTCACCTTGATCGCGTATTTTGACACCATCGTACGCTAGGATTTTTCTGTGAAATTTGCCGTTTTCGCCCCAGTTGATGTGCGCGGGACAATGGATGCACTAGCTATTTGATTGTATGCTGATTTTTTCGGATCGTACCTGTGAGTATAGCATGGTTGTAACGTGTCTGCTCCGTGTCAGCGCCGTTTTTTCTTCTTGAGGCGAGCTTGCCGTTTCTCCATAAATGATAGATCGGCATTGGTATTCTGTGACAGATTACGCCGTTCATTTTTGAGCGCGGATTGTGGCGTGGCGAGTACCCACCCGACATAAATGCCTGCCAATATGGCGACGGGCACTGCGATAGCAAAACTGATGAGTGAGATGGTCGGGTTATTAGCTTCGGGTTCGGTGAGTGTGTTACCGAGCAAGACGCTCAAGCCGATGAATGCCCCGACACAGACCATGATGCCAACAGCGACGGCGGCAATAATACTCGAAAATTTCGCCCCTTTATTGATAATCACCCAACCGACGAGGGGCGACACAAAGAACATCAGTGTAATGGTGCCGAAGAAGGCAACTGCAACAGGATTAGCGAGATCAATACCGAGAATGTCTAACATGGTGTATGACCTAGTGCAATGTTTTCATAGATATGTATCTCTTAGTATAAACCGATTCATTCAAAAAAAGTTAAATGTAATAGCGTTGTTTTTACATTAATGTACGTATAAGACTCGATAAAGATTATCGTTTTATTGCGACATTGGACGAGGCTAATCGGTTTACTGATTGGGCGCATTGCTTTTGTAAATTTTTACGCTACTCAGGAGGGGATTAGACGACTACTGCTAGATTTATGTGTATTTACTTTAATTTACTTCAGGTAATACGCTCAATGTGAACATTATAGCTCCGGTGAAGGCTGTTTTGTTCAACACAAATACATACAATTTGAATAATCAAGGAGAATCTTAATCATGAAACACATTACCAAACTTTTGGTATTGGTATTAATGTCTGCGCTCGTATTTGGCGTAGCACAGGCACAAGATAACCCGTATGCCGCAAATGGATATGCTATCTACATGGCAGAATATATTACGGACGCAAGCAGTGGTGAGGCGGGTAACGAAGTCATTTTTAGTGATGTTGGTAATCGTCAACTCGGTGCTGATTTTGTTCCCGGACAAAGTTTAGATGGCACAGATAACATTAGCTATCTGGTAGATAACACACGACCCAGCGCCGACGTTCCGTTTGCGGTGAGTGATGCGGCAATTGATCGTGCGATGGCGACATGGAACAGTGCTACCTGCGCTAACCTTGGTATTTTTGAAGCACCCTCTACAGGTCCAACTGGTTTTGTTGCCGCGATATTCGGTTTTGGTGGATCACTTGACTACTTTGCTGATGTGACCCACAGCGGTTGGCTTCCCCCCGCATTCTTTGATATTCTTGCACCCGACGGTGGCGACTTTATCCTTGGTGTGGCATTCACAATCATATTCACCGACGAAGCCGGAAATCCTTCTGATGCTAATGGTGATGGCAAGACGGATGTCGCCTGGCGTGAAATTTACTATAACGATGCCTTTACCTGGAATGATGGCGCGACAGTTGATATTGAAACAATTGCACTGCACGAAGCAGGTCATGGCTTGAGCCAGGCACACTTTGGACGGGCGTTTGTTCGTGGAAACGGTCAATTGCAAATTGCTCCGAGTGCAGTCATGAATGCTGGCTACTTCGGCGGTGTTCAGACCTCGTTGACCGGTACAGATAACGCCGGACACTGCTCCAACTGGGCGAATTGGCCCAATAACTAAAGTCCTGCTACAGGGTGAATATCTATGATTTACCCGATGTAATTGGATTAAGAAAAAGCCCTGTACCTTATGTGATACAGGGCTTTTGTATTTTGATAGTAATTGCCCGGCAACGGTCTCCATGATTCTCTCGCTTACTCTCATACTGAGATTTTGGCTTGCCAACCTGAGATACCCTTGAGGGTTTTTGCCAATTATGGATTGTCGTCGGGCAATTTGTGCTATTCTAACGTACTCGAACAAACGAATTATGAATTATTTCCAAATTTTACGTAAACTTTTCAAATAACCGACCTATTACAGTCATGCACGACGCTTGAGTTGATTTCGTAGCCGTGGAATGATTTGTGTATACATGCTATAGAGCGGGCGATACGGAACATAGTCCCACGCACCGATATAGCGCGTGACGCTGCCGCGAAAACCCCGTTTAAAGCGATAGACGCCCCACATGCGGTCATCTTCGTTGAATTCGTCCGGCGCACCCCACATATCATAGGTGGTGTACCCGTGAGACTTTGCCCATTTCATGGCTTCCCACTGAAGCGCATAAGTTGGCATTTTCTCTCGTCCTTCGTTAGCAGATGCCCCGTAGAAGTACCAGCATTTTTGACCGAAGTGGAACAAAATCACGTGAGCAAGCGGTGTGCCGTCTTCATCATGGGCGATGAGTGCATGTGCAAGCCCTGCCTGCATAAAGTCTCGCCATGCTTTTTCGTAGTATTCCGGTGGGCGGATCAAAAACGCGTCGCGTTCGCCGGTAACGCGATAAAGTGCATAGAGTGTGTCAAGATCATCGGCTGTGGCTTCTCGTACAGTGACCCCTTTTTTATCACCGGTGCGCACCTTGCGACGTGTATTCTGGCTCATCGCCATTAGGATGTCTTTTTCATCCTGTGTGAGATCAAGCGTGATGGTATTACGAAATTGGACTTGATCGTCGGAGAATACCCATCCCCGTTCACGCAAAGAACGTATAAATGATTGACCGGGTAAATAGGGTGTGTCGTCCTCTTCATTTGGGACACCTGTGGCGGAGATTACATCCGGGTCAATTTTGAGCCACATCGCGAAGCGCCGTCGGGCGGTATTTTGCAAATAATCAAGCACATCAGCGGCAAGGGTCTTATTGCTGTAATCAAGGGCGGGACCTTTGGGAACATACATCACTGCAAGCGGACCCACGCGCCGGGTAAGCACTGATGCCATCGCGACCACAGTATCTTCCTGTGAAAAAGCGAGGCGTTCCGGTTGCCAACCGGTGGTCGTGTGCTTGAACTCGCCCCATTCCCATGATTGTAGTACATGGGCATAGGGCAGGGTGCGAAGTGTGTCATTCCATTGATTGCGGTCTTGGATCGTTTGAATAGAGAGCACGGTCATTAATCCCAATCCGCCGGAAAATTAAAACCATCTAAACCACCAAACCGAATATCATTTTGTCGTCCACTAGCGTAATTCCAATCAATATAGTTGGGTACTCGCAAATAATTCTTATAAGCAAGTGACATTTGACGAGCGGCTTGTACAAATGGAACTCGCCCTGTTGCCGTTCCTAACCCTGAACAAAGCACACTGTTGATCTTAGGTTCGGATTGGCTTGCATTATGGTGATATACAGTACGGAGCATTGCCCACATTGCCAAATATGGATAATCAGTGTTTCGTATATCCATTGGTACGCGCATTGTTGGTGTATGTGCGAGGTAAGGATGTTTTTCGTGTTTTGTCTCTACAATCATTGAGGTTCCAACGGGTTGTTCACCGAGATATTCTTTAATAATTTTTTGCTGAACACGTTGCATCAATTGCACACCGAAGAAATTTATTATTGCAAGATCAATGCCCCCGTCCATCAAGCCAAAAGAATTTGCCGGGCTAACAATGCAGTCAAATTCTTTGATCTCCTCGAATTGGGAGTGGATAATCTCAACAGATGGCAAATCTATGAAGTGTTTTTTCCATGCATCACACATGCCTATGTTTCTATCAACAAGCAACAGTTTCATGAATTACTGACCCTCGATGTTATACCAGCGCTTTAGGGTTTTGATGGTAATGTCTATGAGTTCGTTGATGATGTCGTTTTCGGACATTTCAGCATCAATCATGGCGAAGATGGGCGAGCCGGATCGTATATTATAGCCTTTTTCGGTGGTGATTTGGTCTTCAATGTGTTGTGGATAGGTCACACCAAGTGTTTGAAAACTGTGTTTTATGCCCCGTATCGTGTTATGAATGCTGTTGGATGTCGTTTTATGAAAAGGGATATTGTCATCAATGCCTACATCATTGGCAAAAATGCCGGGGTTCTCTCGCATATGATTAAGTGTCTTGATAAAGGCTTCGACCTGCCCGATAGTGAATTGCATAGTTTTCCTAACTGCCGCGAAGTTTGAGCGCGGTCTGGTATCCGCTATAGATGAGGGCATTATACACCTTGTCATAGGCACCCATAGCACGGGCAACGTCGCCACCCCATCCCCGTTTAAAGCCATAAACTCCCCAGAGACCATCATGACGTTCGGTAAAGTTCTCTTCCAGAATGACTTCGTGAACATCTGGAATGCCCCACATATCGTAGATATGGCATCGGCGTGATTTTGCCCATTGGATTGCTTGCCATTGCACACCGTAAGCCGCCATCAGATTGCGCTTGATGTTGGAGGAGGCTCCGTAAAGATACCACGCGGTTTTACCAATAGCGAAGACCATCACACCGGCGAGGACATCGCCTTCATGCTCCGCAAGGATGAGCGCGGCATCTCTCTGTGGAACGAATAGGTCATAAGCGAGTTGATAGTAGGCGGGTTCGTGTACGCCGAATTCGTTACGTTCGCCCGTAGTCTGCATCATCGCGGTGAATTTATGCACATCATCGCCGGTGGCTTCATAATATGTGATGTCTTTTTTTAAGCTTTTACGGATTTTCCGACGTGTGCCTTGATTCATCCGCGCCATAATCGTGTCTTCATCACCGCGCAAGTTAATCAAGATGGTGTTGGGTGGTTGGATGGTCTGGTCGGTTGGTTTAAACCCGTAAGGCTTTATTTCCGGTTGAGTTTCCTGTTCGGTGTAAATACCCGGTTCCCATTTAAGGAAGACAGCGCGATCCGTGTTCCGAAGATGGCGGTCAATCATCTTCCATAGATATGTGGTTTGCTCTGTGGTGGTGACAAGCGGTCCCATCGGTAAATAGGCGAGCTGTCCCATCTTGAAAGGAAACGGGCGCAATAAAATTTGTGAACCTGCAACAAGCTCGCCGTCTTCGGCAAGTGTAATACGGGCAGATGTCCACCCGAACGCACTTTTCAGAGCGCCATAACTGCTCATTTGAAGTATATGCCCGCGTGGATGTTCGCGGACGAAGGCATCCCATGTATCATCCGGGACGCTAATTGTGGAAAGCATTGGTTGTCCTTATATCTGGCAATTATTGTATGTAGGGGATTGTGCCTACATGATGGTCATTAATTTGTCACTCGATAGGTTAATCTGTACATATGGATTCAACTTGTACTACAGGTTGGAAACACACGGTTGTTTACCGTAATTTGCGAAGTTCCATCCCGCTTTATCGTTATGTGCCCTGTGTTATTGGTTATATATATTCACTTCTTTGTCGAAAGTTAGATGTTGACGCTGAATTTTCGTAACGAGCAACATCACTTCAATCGCCTACATGCGTTCTATAACATCCAATTCAACTATATGCTAAGTAACATGATTTCGAAAGCAAACTGCAATTTCATAATGATAGAAGTGGTCAATATGCAGATCGCATCTGTGTTTGTTAGCCTGCTCAAAACACCAATAACAACGTACAGTTTGAGCGAATTCATTTACAATCACGTAATCCTAATCTCAACCGTCTATAAACGCTTTGTTATCTCTTTCTCATGTGCTAAAATCGCACACGTCCAAATATGATCTAAAGTAAACCACGATGCTGACATTGAGTTTGTAGAAAACGCCTAATCCATTGCAGTTGGCATGTGGTGATGTTATACTGATTGAGTTTGTGACAAACAGCGCAAATAACAATTAATTTTGTTTGCAAGCTACAGACATCTGTCTTAATTTCAGGAGTTGTCTCTCCATGAATGTTTTAAATGAATGGGCTTTTATCGGTGTGTTTTTCCTTATGGCACCCCTGCTTCCGGCGTTGCCAATTTTGGCAGGAGGTGTGTTTAGCCCGCGCAAACCAAACGCCATCAAACAGGCAACCTATGAATGTGGTGTGGAAACGGTGGGCGATACGTGGGTGCAGTTTAAGGTACAATACTACATCTACGGTTTGATCTTCCTGATTTTCGATGTAGAAATGGTCTTTTTGTTCCCATGGGCGCTGGCATATGGTCAACTGGACTGGTTCGGCTTCGGGGCAGGTTTCCTGTTTATTTTTCTCCTCACGGACGCGCTGGTTTATGCCTGGCGTAAAGACGCGCTCGAATGGACTTAGATACGAAGGGAACAGCCAATGAATGAATGTTCAAATATTATCAGTACATTTACTCCCTGTATGGTTAACGCCGGCTGGGATCCTGGATTAGCGCAATTTGTGAGCATTTTGCTCGGTGTTGTGCTTGTTGCGAGCTTCCCTTTGCTGGTTGCTATTTTGTTGATCTGGATTGAGCGTAAATTTGCCGCACGGGTGCAGGATCGTATTGGTCCGAATCGTGTTGGTACGTTCGGTTTATTACAGCCGTTTGCAGATGTCTTGAAGTTGCTGGGCAAGGAAGATATTACCCCGGCGGGTGCTGATAAGCTGATTTTCAATATGGCACCGGTAGTAAGTGTGATGGCGGTATTGTTAATCTGGGCGGTTGTGCCTTTCACGCCGGTCAATGTCGGCGTTGACCTTGAGATTGGCGCGTTGTACTTCGTTGCGGTCGCGTCCATCGGTACATTAGCGGTCATTCTGGCGGCATGGTCAAGTAACAATAAATACGCGCTTCTGGGCGCGTTTCGTGTTGTTGCACAGTTGATTAGTTATGAAATACCGCTAGCACTGGCTTTGCTTATTCCGGTGATGCTTGCCGGTAGCATGAGCATGGTAGGGATTGTAGAAGCGCAGGCAGGTATGTGGTACATGTTTATGGCGCCTGTTGCCGCGTTCCTATTCTTTATCTCCTCACAGGCAGAAACAGGGCGTGCGCCGTTCGATCTGCTCGAAGCAGAATCCGAATTGGTCGCCGGTTTCAACATTGAGTACTCCGGCATGAAGTTTGCGATGTTCTTCGCAGGTGAGTTTATGCACGTCTTCACCAACGGTGTGTTGATGGCGGTTTTGTTCACCGGTGGCTATTGGGGACCGGGTGTTGAGGCATTACCTGTTCTTGGCTTCATCTATTTGATGCTAAAAGCAGGCTTCTGGTTCGCGATTTCTCTGTTAATGCGTAACGCGTTGCCACGTGTTCGTATCGATCAGTTGATGAACTTTAACTGGAAGTTCCTCGTGCCAATATCGGTCATCAATATTTTGATGATGTCTTTCCTGTTACGGGTGATACAGGAGCTGGGGCTGGCACCGGACGATGCCTATAGCTTTGTAGATAATATTCCGCAGACCATTATTATGTTGCTGGGGAATCTGTTGTTGATTGCCGGTATCTTTGCGGTGGTCCGTAATCGGGGACGACAGGAACGTGTAGAAGAAGAAGCACGCCGCGCTGAGTATGGGTTAGCCCCCACACCGGCTGGTGATTAATCTCGGAAATTAGGAGGGGTATACAAGCATGACATTCGGTGATTTCACCCCGGAAGCCTTTGCCTTCGGATTTTTCACACTGTTAACGTTGGGTGGTGCCTTCGGTGTAGTGCTGAACCGCAATCTGGTACGCGGTGCGGTTTGGCTCGTTGTAAGTTTATTTGGTGTGGCAGGGTTTTTTGTACTTTTAAGCGCACCATTTCTGGCGGCGGTGCAGATTTTAGTCTAC
>DAOTXB010000530.1:0-28299 GCA_034435575.1 Anaerolineae bacterium | reverse complement strand
TCGATGAATATTCCAATTATTCCATATAATTAAGCATCAAACACTTAAGGTTCATGAACATACGTAAAAATAGAATAAACTATGTTGAAGACACTCATGACATATAAGTTTATGCAAAAAATCGCCCATCTAAACTATACTTTAGTAAGAAAACATCTAGTAAGTTAAAAGGTAACAGTTTATGAAAAATTTGCATTACAGAACCTGTAATTTATGTGAAGCCATGTGTGGCATTGAAATTGAATACGAGCAAGATGCGGTCATCGCAATTCGTGGCGACAAGAATGACCCGTTTAGCAAAGGTCATATATGCCCAAAAGCCACTGCATTGGAAGACATTTATAACGATAAAGATCGCCTAAAGTACCCCGTTCGTAAAACAAATGATGGCTGGGAACAAATCTCATGGGAAGAAGCCTTTGAAGATGTTACGGCCAACTTAAAGGCAATTCAGAAAAAATACACAAATGATGCTGTCGGTATTTATCTAGGCAATCCGAATGTGCACAATTACGGCAATATGCTGTACGGTGCGCCATTTATACGTTCATTACGCACGAAAAATCGTTTTTCCGCAACATCAGTAGATCAACTCCCCCACCAATTTGCCTCATACTTTATGTTTGGTCATCAACTACTTATTCCAGTTCCTGATATTGATCGTACAGATTACATGCTCATTCTTGGAGCCAACCCGTTAGCATCAAACGGGAGTCTGATGTCTGCCGCAGGGGTTGCTGACCGCCTTAAGAAGATTCAAAAACGCGGTGGCAAATTTGTCGTCATAGACCCAAGACGGACACGTACCGCAAAGATCGCTGATGATCATGTATTTATACGTCCCGGAACCGATGTTTTATTCTTATTGGCGTTGGTCAACACGATCTTTACAGATAACCTGATAAATATGGGACATCTTGGCGACATCACAGATGGATTAGACATCGTTAAAGACACTGTAGCGGACTTCACACCCGAAGCAGTAGCATCCGTCACCGGCATCACAGCAGAAAAAACGCGTGAGATTGCAAAAGCATTTACTAGCTCGAAATCAGCAGTGTGTTATGGGCGAATTGGTGTCTCTACTCAAGCGTTTGGAGGCATTGCCAATTGGCTTATTAATACCCTTAATTTAATCACCGGAAATATGGACGCGCCCGGTGGTGCAATGTTTACAACCCCTGCATTCGATGTTGTTGGTATTACGACCATGACAGGGCAAACGGGGCGTTATAATCGCTGGCAAAGCCGTGTGCGTGGACTGCCAGAATTTAGTGGGGAATTGCCCGTTTCCACACTTGCAGAAGAGATTCTTACCGAGGGCGAAGGACAGATCAAAGCAATGGTTACCGTGGCGGGTAATCCGATTTTGTCCACGCCCAACGGTCAGCAATTAGATCGCGCATTTGAACAACTGGACTACGTGGTGTCCGTAGATATTTACATCAATGAAACCACGAGACACGCAAACATCATTTTGCCACCCACAACCGGACTTGAAACTGATCATTATGATCTTGTCTTTAATTATTTAGCCGTACGTAATGTGGCAAAATTCTCTGACGCTTTGTTTGAACCTGTAGAAGGTGCGATGCATGATTGGGAAATCCTGCGTGAATTACGGGTGAAGATGGAGTCTAACGGCAAACCTTTTAACCCGGCGCGTAAGGACTACACAGCACGGCTCGAACCGCATAAGATTCTGGACATGGGGTTACGCTTCGGACCTTATGGCACGTGGGGTGACGATCCGATTTCAGGCGAAGGAATTTCACTCCCCAAACTCAAGAAATTGCCCCATGGTATTGACCTCGGTGCTTTACAACCCACACTTAAGCAACGTATTTGTACGCCAAATCGTCGTATAGACCTTGCACCAGAATTAATTGTGAACGATGTAAAGCGAGTTACGGAAACATTTATGATCGGTGATCCACATGAAAATGAAGCGTTCCCGTTTGCACTCATCGGACGACGGCATGTACGAAGCAATAATTCCTGGATGCACAACAGCGAACGTCTTGTACGTGGTAAAGACCGTTGTACCGTCATGATCCATCCGCAAGATGCTGAACAACTTAACATCACAGACGGTCAAGATGTCTGTGTAAAATCGCGTGTGGGGGAGATTATCCTACCAACAGAAATCACGGACACGATGATGAAAGGGGTTATCAGCATTCCGCATGGATGGGGACATTCCCGCGAAGGCGTACAGTTAGAAGTTGCTCAAAAGCACGCCGGAGTCAGTATCAATGATCTCACCGATGAACAGCGCATTGACCCACTAACGGGGAATGCCGCCTTCAATGGTGTGCCTGTTTGCGTGGAACCACTAACCTCATGAGTGTTTCTAAGCGCTTATGTCTGTCTGATTTCTTAGAAAAATCTGCACAGATTCATAAACATTTGTGTCCTAAGCAAGTGCTCGGCGTGAGAATGGGGATAATGGCGGGGGAGTTGCTCAACTTCCCCCCACCCCAAACAAATAACAAACGGATCTTTGTGTTCATGGAAACGGATGGATGTACTGCGACAGGTGTTGCCGTCGCGACAGGATGTTCAATCTATCGTCGTACCATGCGAATCATGGATTATGGCAAAGTTGCCATAACGTGTGTAGATACACTCACAAATCGTGCCTATCGCATTCTGCCTCATAAGAACTCTCGCCAACGCGCACAAGCCTTACAGCCGAACGCAAAAAGTCGTTGGCATGCTTATCTTTATGCATATCAGCAAATGCCTACAGATCATCTATTAACAGCTTACCCTGTGACTATATCGGTAGATTTAGCGCAGATTATCAGTAAGCCAACGGCGCGTACTAATTGTGACGATTGTGGAGAGGAGATCATGAATCAGCGTGAAGTTATTGAGGGCAACAAGATACTGTGTCAGAGTTGTGTGGGTAATCGTTATTATCTTGATGTCACATCCGAATAGCGACGATGCATAATCTCACAGTTGCAATCTTAGCTGGCGGAAAAAGCCGTCGCATGGGTGAAAACAAAGCCCTCATTCAATTAGGAGGTCATCCACTTATCTCGCATATCATCTCTCGCTTGCGTACACTTCATCCAGCGGAAATCATGATTATCACCAACGAACCAGACGTATATGCAAGATTTGGTCAGCGCATCGTGCAGGATAGCACACCGGATCAAGGACCTTTGGGAGGCGTGTATACCGCCTTATCAAGTTCACGAACCCAATATAACTTTATTATTGCCTGCGATATGCCTCTTGTGAAACCTACCCTCGTGAAATGGTTATGGCATGCCTGTAATAATTATGACGCAATCGTACCCCAAAAAGATAATCAAAAGCAGTATCTACATAGTATTATCCAAAGTCGCTGTGCATCTCGTGCGTTCGACAATTTACAATCACAAAGACGCTCTATGCATGCATTTTTTAGTGAGATCAACACACAATTTTGCGATTATGCGGATTTTAAGCACATTGATAACGATGATTCGTTTACAAATATCAATACACCGGATGATATTCACGCAATAAGGAGAGCTTTCGCGAAAAAATCATGCCAATAATAATGTCGTTAAATGTGGCGCTCTAATCGATAATTCCCGTTACTTTGAGCACTTCGGATAATGATTGAATCACTGATTTTTGTGTGTAAACAACACGCACATATACACTGATCTCGACCAATTCGGCAATCGCACGACGGAGTGCATTGCCTTCATCCACATATTGATCTAGCAAAGTACGCATTTCTACTTCACGCGGATTATCCGGCACCACAAAACGTGGTTGCCCACGAGAGTCGCGAATGTCTTCATCGCCCGTAAATGTCACAAACACACGCTCATTCGATGCCGCCTGTACAACTGCCTTGAACATATCAACTGCGTGCATGCGATGTGGTGTTACGATAATGTCGCCTTTGGCGGGGTTGTTGCCAAATGTAACGGTCAATGTCTCCATCTGTTGTGCGAAGGTTAGCAGATACTTACGCATATTATTGGCATTCTTTATAAACTCTTGGTAGTGCGCTTGCATTGCCTTCTCACTACTCATAATCTGATCAGGCACAAACAAGGGATGTCCCTTACGCGAGTGCGAGGGGATTTTATCCTCATCGGCAAAACCATCTGAAAAATAGATCACAGTGGGTTCATGGTGCTTAAAATGATCTGCCGCAACTTCAAGGCTAGTGATTCCACCAAATGTGCGGGGTGAGAACTCATAAAGATTAACTTTAGCCGCATCGCGCGCCGCGAATTCTAGCGGATGATGAATATCATAATTATATTCGACACCATGCGTATCTGGATGAATCTGTGGATCAAAGAGAACGACGTTTTTCTCCGTTAGCCAATCGTTGATGGTATCCCGTTCCGTATTTCGTAAAAGTTCACCATCAGCATTCAAAATATTGCAAGCGCCACCAGAAAATACTTGTGTGAGATGTGCCCGTGAGATTTCTTCAGTAAGTTTCCACCGTGATTTAGCCATTCATTTACATCCCGACTTTAAAATAAATAATAGAGTTGTGAACAATTTAACGGAGCTTGAGCAACATAAAATTGATGTAAATGTTGCTCAAATTAACGCATAGTGTGATACTAATGTAAACATATTTGACTTGATAATTTTTTGTCAGCCCGTTATTTTTCTCTGGACAACGCATATGGGATTAAGATTTACTCCCATATGAGCTTATTTGAGTGTTGTCAGAAACTACACCAAATTTTCATAGATTGTGGCGAAGATAAGCATCCAAAAACGTGGAACGTGCTGTAACTTTCCACGTATATATAGTAATGCATTTCAGAGATGCTAGCCAAAAACAACCTTATTACATTTTTATGCGGTTATTAACCAGATCATAACGTTGAACCTTTTTCAAATCTCATTGATTGTATAGAATGAAGATTGTAAAGAACTCTGGAGATACACATGCAAGGTGATCAAAGTCCCAAGCTCATCGGTAACCGTTACCTACTTCATGAACAACTCGGTGAAGGTGGGATGGGTGCTGTATTTCGTGCTACGGATCGCCTAACAGAGCAAACTGTTGCGCTAAAGCGAGTGACCTTAGCGCCAGAAAACATTGACTTCGATTCTCAATCACACACCAGCGATAGTACCGGTCTTCGCATTGCCCTTGCACAAGAATTTAAAACGCTGGCATCCCTGCGTCATCCACATATTATCAGCGTATTGGATTATGGCTTCGATGACACACGACAACCCTTTTTCACAATGGACATCCTTAAGGATGGTCAGTCTCTGCTAGAAAGTGGCATCAGCCAATCGTTAGCTGCCCGCGTTGATTTATTGATCCAAACTTTACAGGCTATCTCTTATTTACATAGACGCGGGGTTATTCATCGCGATCTTAAGCCCGGAAATGTGCTCGTAAAAGATGGTCAGGTTAAGGTTCTTGACTTTGGTTTAGCTGTTGAACATGACACACGTGATACCAATGAAGATAACAGCGGTGAAGAGCTTGTCGGCACGTTAGCTTATATGGCACCCGAAGTCCTTATGGGCGAAAAAGCGCGTGAACCAGCAGATTTATACGCGGTTGGTGTGATGGCATATGAGCTGTTTGCCGGACGGCACCCCTTTGACCTCAGCAATGTCGGGAAATTAGTCAACGACATTGTCATGACTGAACCGGATGTCACCCTTCTAAATAACTTACAGACCGCGATTGACAACATACAAAATCGCAATAGTGTTGATGGCGCAGAACGCACAATCGCAGTAGACCGTACTGTGCGTGTTGATAATGAGGAGCTTCTTGCGGAAACACTTACAGATGCTGAACGTATAGATGACGCAGATACGACATTTGTTGGGAAACTCGAGGACTTTGAACGCCCAGAAGCGATTGATCGTACTATTGTTGGCGACCAACAACTTCCTTCAAATAATCCAGATGTTGATCAAACAATCAACAATGATGTTCTCAGAACGGTCAATTTAGATGATCTATCACAAACGGGTGACGACGCAACAACCGCAAACTTGAACACAGATGAGATCAGCGCTACGATGCCCGTTGCCCCAGAAGAAATTCAAAAAGCGATTCACGCGCCGGCCGCACAATATGTTCCGTCTATCAATCTCATACCCGTCGCACAAATTATTCAACAATTGCTGACTAAACAACCAGATGCTCGATATAACGATGCACAGAGGGTCATTATCGAGCTATGTAACGCTTTCAACATCGCGCCACCCGCAGAATCTTCGGCAATTCGTGAGAGTTTCTTACAGGCGGCAACATTTGTAGGCAGAGAAGAAGAATTACACATTTTACAACATGCCCTTCATGACACTCAACATGGCATAGGTGGGGCTTACTTAATTGGCGGTGTAACAGGCGTTGGTAAATCTCGCCTGATTGACGAAGTACGCACACGCGCATTGGTGCGTGGTATGACGGTATTGCGGGGTCAAGGTGTTGAAGGGGGTGGTCTACCCTTTCAACTATGGAGAGATGCATTACCGCCACTTTTGCTTTCTACTGACATCAGCGATCTTGATGCTAGCATTCTCAAAGATATTTTACCCGACATAGAACGCTTACTAAATCGTGAAATCCCTAATCCCCCTCCGGTAAATGTTGACGTGTACCAACAGCGTATGTTAGGGACGATTGTTAGCATATTTGAACGACAGACTGAACCCATTCTTCTTGTCATTGAAGATTTACAGTGGATGTCAGAAAGCCTTGATGTACTAAGAGTATTGACCGGACTAGTGGACGATGTGCCATTGCTTATCGTCGGTAGCTATCAAATAGAAACACGCCCTGACCTTGCTGAAGACCTCAGTGGCATGCAAGAGATCAAGTTAGCCAGTTTATCCAGCACAGAAATTGCCCAACTTAGCGTATCAATGTTAGGTGAGGTTGGGCGGCAACCTGACATTCTTGAATTACTCATCCGAGAGACCGAAGGAAACGTATACTTCATGGTAGAGGTTGTGCGGGCACTTGCAGAAGAAGCAGGTCGTTTAAATGAAGTCGGCGAGATTGAACTTCCTGAATATGTGTTGACAGGTGGCGTAGAACGTATCCTTGAACGTCGTCTAGAACATGTCCCACAGAATGCACGACACTTATTACGGTTAGCCGCACTTATTGGGCGTGAGCTTGATCTCAAGATTTTAGAAGTCATCAAGGACGATCTAAACTTGGATGATTGGCTTGCGGTCTGTAGCAATGTCGCGGTTATTGAAATCAATGCCGGACAATGGAAATTTTCACATCGGAAGTTACAGCAAACACAGATCAGCAGTATTCCAGAAGATGAATTACCTGAATTGCACCAGATGGTTGCAGAAGCCATCGAACGTGTTTATCCAGATGCACCAGAACGCGCATTGGAGCTCGTTTATCATTGGCATGAGGCAGGCAACTTAGACAAAGAACAGTATTATTCACGCCAAGCAGGTAACTACTTGCTTCGTACCAGCTCCTTCACGCAAGCAGTGCAATATTTAGATCGGGCATTAGTGTTATTAGGTCGTACACAGTTGAGTGATGACGAAAAGCAACAATCCCGTGCAGACATTTTAAGATCTTTAGGCGAAACCCTGCAATATACCGGGGATTATGATGACGGCATCATGAATCTTGAAGAGGCACGCAATCTCTATGATGCCATGAATCAGCCAGAAAATTTGGCACATACACTTGTGTTGTTAGCAGATATCGAATGGCGCAAGGGTGCGTATGGAGAAGCCATTGAGTACGCAGAACAAGGTCTCGAAATCTTTAGGAATTTCGATAATCAGGTTGGGGTTGGGCTTGCCCTAAATCGCCTGGGTATGGTTTACACTGAACAAGGGGATTATACAAAAGCATCGCCCTACTTTGAGGATTCGCTCAATATTTCACGCGAAAGTGGTGACCTTTCGATGAGTGCCAATGCGTTAAACAATCTGGGATTAGTTGCAATTTATGCTAATGGCGATCATCAAACAGCACGAGAACTGATTGAACAGTCCTTAGAAATTAGCCGTAAAACAGGTGAACGTCGTAAAGTAGCCGCCGGTTTACTTAACCTAGGCAGTATTGCGGGCGGTCAAAAAGATTTTGCAAAAGCTAAAGAATACCTTCTCGAAACCTTGCAAACTTGTCGTGCCATCGGTGAGCGGCGTGGGGTTGCACTAGCTTTACATAATCTGGGTAATGTTTCGTATGACCTTGAAGACTATGACGAATCCTTAGCCTATTTGCAAGACAGCCTTGCGATCAACACAGCGATCAACAATCGTCCGTTGGCTGTTACTAATTTATATATGCTGGCAGAAGTATCGCGAGCAACCAACAATATGAGTGAAGCGCGTGAATACTACAAAGATAGTTTGCAGATGGCATATGAAATTGAACTTACGCCACGCATTCTAATCACAATCAGAAGTCTTGCAGAAATCACGGATGATCTCGAGGTCTCTGTGCGTTGGCTTGCTCATGTGATAGAACATCCTGCTACAACGGACGAAACCCGCAAGTCTGCGCAGGATTTGCTAAATCAACATCAGGATGCATTACCTGTAAAAATCTATGAGAAGCATATCACAGCAGGCAAATTCACAGAACTACCTGATATTGTTTCAGAAATTCTCAACGAGCAATAATCATAACTCACCTTCAACAATAGACCTCATAGCGACTTGTACTTGAATACAGGTCGCTCTCACATTACGCTTCCAACTTATGAAGTTCATGTTAAATTTGCCTAAAAAATTTATATATTTTATGAAGTCAGTAAAATTTTGGTTTCTATCACGCAATATATGCTTCTATAACTTGCTCAATTACATGAAACCCTCATATAATTTGAGATGTAAATATATTGTAACCTTGCTATTTATAATAGAAATAAGAATCAGCACAACCAAATAAGAACAACACACACAGCCGACACCAACACAAAGAAGACCGAGGGAGTTACAAATGCATCACAAATTACGCATAGGCAAATTGCCTACAATTGTGCTTGTCATTCTTATGACGAGCGTTTTGTTTTCCATAAATATCGTGTCCACCTTAGCACAAGATCCCTTAACTGGTGGCGTAGAGGGCTGTATCGTCACTGATGAGATCCTGCATGGTCAGGGTGACTATGTGCTCACTGGATTAGGCGATTATGTACTTACCGGATTAGGTGATTACGTGCTCACCGGGCTGGGTAGCGATTATGTACTCACTGGGCTGGGCGATTATGTGCTTACCGGATTGGGTGAGCTGGACGAACTCAATCCTCCACTTACACAAGAAGAAATTCAAGCAATTTTTGACGATATTAACAATAATCTGACTACCCCAGATTGGTTGGTCGAACTTCTCCGTCAAACTGATATTGACGATGGTCCGGGTTTCAACGCGGTTCGTGTTGCCATGGTTGTCGTCGATGACTTCAATGCACAAAGTGCCGCCTTGGAACACGGCGAACTAATCCGTCTGCAACTTGAATCCTTAATCAATGCGGTCAACAACTATCTTGGTACAGAATTCTCTGCCCCACCGGTACAGGTTGATATCGTTGAAATTGACATCAGCGATTCTTCCGGCTACAACATTGAACTTTTAGCAAACGCTATTCGCAGTGAAGTTGATAGACTACGTGGTAGTGGTTATGATCGCGTTATCGTAAATGCAAGTATTGGCGCGGTCATTCCCTGTGAAGTGATGGATGCAGATGGCAATGTCATCTTCGACTTTGATGATTTTCTTGAAGCACGGGAAGATGCGCTTAATGAACCCACCTTAGAAGACATTATTGAGGAAACTGGTGCCAATGAAGGCGAAATCGTGCCAATCCTTGAATGTGTCCGTGAGTATGAGGGTGGTGTTTTTGAAATTCGTTATGGGTATTTAAGCCTCGCAGAAGACACTGTAGAAATTCCAATCGGCAATAATAACCGTTTCAGACCTGGCGCACAAGATCGGGGGCAACCCACGACCTTTGAACCTGGATATCATGAAACCGTGTTCGTTGTCACGATTACAGGTGGCAACCTGAACTGGCATATTAAATATCCAACCCGCAACAATCCGACAGGTTCCAGCGCCAATGCACCTGCATGTACGGATACGACAGATGGACCAGAGGTTAACGACTTTAACCTCATTGACTATTTGCCAGATGGTCTAAATATCGCCGATCTTATCGGTTTGGGCGATAATGATGACTACACTGCCCCACTGGACGATCAGGTCTTCTGCTATATTTCTGATCTGAGTCAAACAGACCCAACGTTCCGTGGCATCTCGTCAGTATCATCAGGTAACTTTGCGCCATTGCTTGGTACACCTGTCTTTGATACAAACGGAAATATTGTTGATTACACAGCGGCACCGCTGTATCCAGCCAGCTCCCCGTGTACAGTCGCGGTTGGTTCAACACTTGGCGACGACATTAACGGTAATCCAGAATGGATCGGCTCACATGATGGCGATGTATTCTTACCCGGGACATGGTTTGAGTTTGTGCTTGAAGATGACGTAACCTTTGCCGCGAACGGAACATCCTTCGCCGCACCGTTCTTCAGCATTATCGGCTCGCTCTATCTCGGTTATGAAGACCCTAACATCTGCGACTTCTCACAGGTCGATGGTGACGGCAATGCGCTACCACCGCTCGATTACAGCGTTGTGCGCGATGGTGGTGGATACGCCAATGTACAGTTTATCCCTGGAACACCTAATCCCTTGCTCTGCTCATTTGAAGATGGTGGTAGCATCACTATCAGCAAAGATGTTACTCCAGACACAGTAGCACGCGGGTTCCGCTTCTTTAGTCGTGACTTTGAAGACCGGCGCTTCACACTGCGTCATGGTGAAAGCAACGTTGTAGAAAACCTTGATGAAGGTACCTATACCATCCGCGAAAGAAACACCAATAATGCGGAGTGGTTCTTACGTGACGTAGATTGCTACGTTGAAGGTGAAGAGGAATACGGTACTTCATTTGACATCGATCTTGAGTCAGCCACAGTTGTCATTGAACTTGCTGAAGGTGAAGACGCAAACTGTACCTTCTATAATGAGCGCTATAGTCGCATCACCGTCACTAAATTTAATGACCTCAACGAAAATGGTCGTCGCAACGGTAGACGTGGTGAAGAAACCCTTGCCGGTTGGGAAATGATCCTCTATGACAATTACGGTGAAGGGCGCGAAGAAATCGCACGTGGGTTTACCAATGCTAACGGGAACATAAACTTCCGTTCATTGCCCACCGGTGATTACACCGTATGTGAAGTACAACAACCGGGTTGGGTCAATGTAAGCCCTGATGATGCCTACACAGATTACTATGGTAATTCCTGTGTTGATGTAACTCTTGAATCTGCTGGCAGTAGGGAACGGGTGAACTTCGGCAACATCTTTGAAGCACCGGAAATCTCTGCAACCTGTAACTCAGCCTTTGCAACCAATGTTGTCGAGTTTAATCAGGGATTGCGTGACAATTATTCACCAGTCAATTCATCGCGTAGTAACCCGCAAGAAGCACTTGGTATACCAGAAGATATTGACGAAGAAATTTTCGTGTCACTCGGTTTTGGTGGCGAGATCATTCTGGAATTCAGCTCCTATATCCTTGCAAATCCAGATGGACCAGAAGTTTCTATTGTTGAAACCAGCTACGGCAACGTGTCCTATGAGCAATATAGTGAAGAAGCGGAGGTATTGGTCGCACAATCATTAGAAGGACCGTGGATCTCGCTTGGTACAGCCTTCCTTGATGAAGATTTAGATTTCCCACCAGGATTGCTCTGGGCGCGTTATGTCAAGATTGTTGATACCAGCAGTCGCGCGAACTTTGGTGGATCAGCAGATGGTTTTGATGTAGACGGCGTAAGCGCCTGTGTCAGTGATGACGACGAACCGGAAACCGCCGAACTTATCGTTATAAAGACTATTGTTGATGGTCCAGATGAATATGCACCATTCACAGTCTGTCTTGTCGGTCCACTCTTCCCCACAGGTAATGAAGTGGGTGCCTGTCACTACGTTTATGAAAGTGGCGACCAAGTATCATGGACGGTCTTCCCTGGAACCTATGAGATTCACGAAGTCTTCTATGAAGGCGAAGGTGAAAATTGGGAAGTCGAAGTTGGTGATGGTGGCTCTAATGGTGATCCGGTACCTGTCAGTGAAACGACACGGGTTGAATTAGAGAACGTATACATCGGTGAATATGAAGGCGAGTACGAAGAAGGCCCAGAAGATACCTACTTCGCTCCGCCATCAAGCGATGAAGAACCAGAAGATGAACCGGAAGAACCACCGATTGAAGATGAGGAACCGCCAGTTGAAGATGATCCGTTGGCAGGAACCTCGTAAACATCATAGTCATTGATTGATAACCCAAAACCCCGGCTCTATGTGAACCGGGGTTTTCTTTTTAGTAATGTCAATAATGTGATGTTTGCGTTAATTAGTAAAATTTTGAATTGTTGTTTGCATCTGTTGTAAGCAGGCTTCATGCTTGGGGTTATTTACACCACGCGCTTGATTTGTAGTCGTGATGAGACGCCCTAAAATTATGCGGTTTTCCGCACTTGTCAAGGGCTGTGATGACATCTGGCGACGCAATTGGATAAGGTCATTAACGATTTTGTTTAGTTCCGCGTTACCACTCCCCTGTAATGACAGTATCCAAGAATTAATCATAGAAGCTGTTGCATTTTCACGATTTGATAGTCGCATTATTTTCTCTCTATCTCTGAAATCTGATGAATTGGGATTGTCTAAATAAGACCCAGAATAAAAGCAGAATAAACAGAGTGAAGATGAAAAAACTATATGACATCACGTTTACGATGTCACTGGTACTGAAGTCTTGGGAGTACCAAAGTACACCCACGCAAAATAGACCTGTGCTGAACGCCTCATAGCACAGGTCTACATCTATTTATAGAGATTGATAATGGTTACTGTTTAGGGCAAAATTGCTGGTGTTGGTGGTGCTTCTGCTTTGCTGAATATCGAATAATGACTTTCTACACAATCTATCTGTAAGAATTCTCGCCCTAAAGGATAGACTCGCCAGCTATACACGCCACCATCAGGTAATTCTGAAAGATCAAGCGTATAATCATTTCTCAATTCAACGAGATATTCTGCAACAAAATCACCACTCGCGTTATCGTTGTTCCACACACGTACTAGATAGCGTAGCGCTTCCGGTCCGCGCCAATTGAACGTAATCGTCCCTTCGCCAGGGATCGTCACAGCCCCATTAAATGGTGTAAGCAATTCCCATGGCTCACAGACAGAACTCTGTGTACCTGGATGTGCGTCGCCGGGAACTAGAAGCCACTGCCCCACACGGATTAAGCTCGCATCATTCAGGCAATTGCCTTCTGCCAATGTTTCGGTAAACGTATTGTATCGGCTAGCAATACTGGCGACAGCATCTCCGGGTTGCACCTGATATTCTAATGTCCAATCTTCGCGTGGTTCACATATCTCCTCACCCGGCATTGGTGTTTCCGTCCACAAACCCTGCAAGCCGGGGATGTTAACCTCAAGATTTACGGTAGCTTCTGGCGTGATTGAAGATTCAGGTGTGCTTGTCGGCGTTAAAGTCGGCGGTTCAAATGTTGGCGGAGGGCGCAGTGTTGGTGACGGTGTCAGAGATGCTAATGGCGTGAATGGTGGAATCCCGCCATCTTCCAGCATATCGTCAACCTCTGCTGTTTCCTCGGTCTGGGCTGTGTCCTGCAAGGCAACAGGCTGCTGTGCATCAATCGGCACCTCTTGTTGACCGAGATTACATGCCGAAACCATGATCCCAAGCCCTATAATTATCATTATTCTGAAAATTGTACGTAAGTTCAAACTCACGATCTCCTTTCAAATCATTTCTTTGAGGATCAAAATGAATTCTTTACTGTTGAATAACAACATCACCCTCCTGTAGACCACTCAAAATCTCCACACGTTCGGGTGTTCGTAATCCAATTTCAATATCAGCACGTTGTGGACCATCCGGCGTTTGTAGAATAACAAAAGTACGCCCTTGAAATTCACCGATGGGACCCGGTGGCAACCAGAGTACATCCTCGCGTATCTGTAATGGCATCTGCACGTCAATAATTGTCCCGGCGGTTAAGTCATCAAAAATTGCGCCAATCCGGGTCGTTTGATCCGCATCACTGCCACTAGCAGGTATACGTCGCACAATACACTGCACCGCGTCTTCCGGGCGATTAATTGGATGACAAATGCCGATCAGTTCGACACTGAGTTGTTGTGCATTATTGATCGGTAAATTGGCGATTACTTCTAACGGTTCAGGAAGACCAACGGTAACCACCGGAGAGAATGCTTGTACTTGATCGCCTTGACGGATGTTCACCTCCAAAACAACACCATCGAGCGGTGAAATTAAGGTAGAGCGATCAATATCCTCCTGAATACGATCTATGGCAATCTGCTGGCTACGCAAATCTACCCCACCGCCAGACACCGCATTCTCACGGGCTTCTTGTAAATCCAATTCAGCCAACAACAACCCATTTTCAAGATCAATACGCGTATTTTCCCATGACGTAACAGAATCCCCTGCGGAAGCGGCTGATTCAGCATAAGCAAAACGCGCATCATCCACCGCGCCAATCGCGTTTTCCCACGCTTCTAACGCGCTATCCACAGGTGCCGAACTCCCCTGCCCATGCAACCCCACCGCCTCATAATAAGCATCTTCGGCATCTTCAACGGCTTCCAGAGCATCTTCATAACGTTGGAGCGCATTTCGAATGCTCGCGTTAGGCGGATTATCAAGATGACGTTGAAGATTAAGCTGTGCGTTGAAAACCGCTAATTCTGCTGATTCAACCGAAGCAACATTACCTTCTGCATCATTTGATTGGTTTTCACGGGCATTTTCAAGCTGAATACGGGCATCTTCAAGTTGTTCCTCAAGTTGCTCAATATCAAATTCTGCTAGCAATTCCCCGGTACTAACCGCCTGTCCCTGTTGCACATCAACACGACGCACGGTGCCGTTCGTTTCAAATGACAACAAGATTTGATCACGCGGTTGCCAGCGCCCCGTAAATTCTAATAATTCAATTACATCCCCGCGCTGAACGGTAAACGTGGGACGTGCGACTGCCTGTGCCGTTGGAATGGGCGTTGAGGTGGGTTGTGCAGGCTGTTGTTGAGCATCTGATGCACATGCACCTACAACCAAACCAGCCAGTGCTAATATCAGCAAGAATATGCCCTTTTTCGTGACTTGCATGGATTATCTTCCGCCCTGTTTCATTAGACTTCCCCCAGTTTGACCACAGTCGATAACTGTTGGAAGCTCGCAATAATTGTGGTTATTAGCGTGACCGCAAGCAACACACTGGCGAAGATAACGTAAACCAGTGTGATCTCGTCCCAAGCAACACGAACAAGATACGGCGGTAGACCACCACTAAAATCAAGCAAAGGAAGGAAAAGAAGCGTTGTCATTACACCAATAACCGTTCCACCGAATATGCCACCTGTCGCCGCAATACCCTGTAAACACATCAAATAAATACTTGAGGATAAACCACTCATTCCCATTGCCCGTAATGACCCGATCTGTGTTGACTGTGCACGGAATGACACCGTATTCTGGATAATTGCCCCCACAACTGTAAGGAAAATTGACGCGACAAACCCCACTGACAGAAATCCCAGCACGCCACGTCTGGCCGGTTGTGCCTGCGCTTCACGTAAGGCAGTTTCTGGATCACGCCATTCCAGCACAGGATATTCAAGATCTCTGACCCCTTGCTTTACTGCGTTCAATGCCGCACCCGGTTCAAGGCTCAACCACACATTATGGGGTAATGGTGTTCCTACAAGTTCAAAGATCGGTTCAATATTTGTCAACGCGAAAAAACCCTCATGAGGGTTCATCGTCGGGAAATATTCTACTAAGCCGATTATGGGCACGCGAACATCGTTCCACTCCCCTAAAACGGATATTTGTATATCCACCTCCTGCCCAATAAGCAAGTTATTGTCACGTACCGTTTGTGCGCTCAAAATAATACCTGTACGGCTCCCTGCCAATTGATTAAACAAATCGGCGTATTGCTGATCGGCATAATCGAATCGGGCGCGGGTTACTGAAGCAATTGATGCGCGATCAATCCCCAATAGATTGCCGTCAATACGCTGATTATTCACCACCAGACGTGCGGGATAACGCCCCATCCGCGAAACATTAGAAACACCATCTACAGTAAGCAAATCGTCTACAGGTAGTACATTAAACCCTGTAACCGTAAATGTTGCCTGCTGACCCTGAGACGCAGGTTCATCCTCCTCTGTCTCCGCATCTACAGCCGTAATCAGCACCGCATCCGCACCGATGCCATAGTTCACTGAATCGCTCAAACTGCGATCAATCGTGCTTGCCATAGATGCTGTTAAACCTGTTAAGCTCAACGTAAAGCACATCATCAACAATGTACCTCGATAACGCCATGTGGAACGTGTTAATTCTCGTAATGCCATTAAAATGGCGATATTACTGGAGAAAGTCAATAAACCCGCCCCAATCCGCAAGAATGATGGCAATAGACGCAAAAAAAGCAACGTCATCCCGAGCGCAAACAGTGTAGGACCGACAAATGTCAATGGATCAGAAAATGGATCGGTGGCTTCAGTCTCTAGCCCACCCTGTTGGCGTAGACTGTAGAAAATATATGCGCCAGGGACAAGCAACATTAAGTCAAGATAAACCCGTTGCCACCATGCTTTTGCGCCCCGTGTTTGGTTGCTTCGATAATTGGTAATTGTCCGGCTGGTGGAACGCCATGCAAGAAATAATCCGCTACTAATCGCAATAAGCGCAGTTGCCGTAGCAACCATCAGCGATTGACTGGTAATGACAATTTCAAGCGCTGGCAATGCAGAATCAAACCGCAAAAATGACGTTGTTCGACCAACAACAAGCACAATGAGTGGCGAGAACAAAATGCCTAAACTAAGTGCGATACTCGCCAAAATGAACCACAATAGCACATGCACACTCAATAACTGTAATCGGCTCATGCCACGACTACGCAACACCACATCTTCGCTTTGTTGACGCGACACAAGTAACCCGGCGACAAGCGATACAAAATATAGGATTAAGCCACCAACGGGTAGAATTACAATAACAAGTTGTTGTGTCAATTGGTTAACTTCCGTCACAAAAGCACGTAAACCATCCTGTGGGCTTTCCATCCGAATACCCGGAAGCGCAGTGGTCACCTCACGCTCACCATCAGCGATCCCGTTCAACAAATCGGCAACTTCTGATGTTCGTAATTCTGTACCATCAAACACAAGAAACCATGCGGCTTCACTCACCGGCGGACTATCTGCGCCATCGACGAGGGCTTCAAAATCCGCTTGATGCACGAGCATAATTTCATTGAAGAAGCGTGGAGGGAATATCCAACGTGGGTCATCAGGATTGATCGGTTGCCACAGGGCGACAACTTCTAACATGATCGAATCACGTCCCGTCTGGCGCGCTTGAATACGATCACCGACCTGTAACCCCATTTCATAAAGCATCGTCTCTGAGAGCAAAACAGGTGCGGGTGCATCATTGTCGCGCGTCGGTGGATTATCAAAATCCCAAGTCCCAGCGATAATCCGCATAAGCGACTCAGACCCATCCAATGCACCAATATTATAAGGAGACAGTGGCATCGGTGTATCATCCTGGGTCATCAAGTTCATCGCCCATGGCAACGTGCGTACAAATTGAACCGATTGCCCGACTGGTAGCCCGATGCGATCAGTAAATACTTGTTGCACAACTGCTGTTGCTGTATCAACATCGCCAGACGTGATATTACCTTCCCAACTTCCTAAATAACGAAACCGGAAGGCATACGGGGGATCATCGAGATTTGCACTCAAAACATCAGTATTTACCGCATCAATATAGAGCATCATACTTAACGCGAGTGTTGTCGCGGCGGATAGTCCTACAACTATCCAGAAAACCAACCCGATATGTTGGCGAATACGCTCAATTGTAAAGAAGAAAATATCGAATAACGAAAACATTCATTTGCACTTTGTCGGATAATGCCTATTTAACTATTCGTGCTAGACCGCTATTTATTACAGCTTTTCACAGATCATCATGGAATCTTACGTTTCAGGCATTCGCCACAATTCAAAATACATCATTGCAAATATTGTGCTACCGTCATGATTGCATAATGTAGCTTTAATATAATACATGGTCTCTGCAATGAGGCTTGATCGGCTGTGTCTGATGTCGCAATGTTATTCTGACGGGGTATAATCCAGCTATTATGCAGAAGTGTTAGCCAAAAATGGGGAAAACAAGCAACGTGGAAAGAGAATACAAAAATGTGATTTTCACCAATCATGCAATACAACGGCTGAAAAAGAGGAAAATCACACAGGACATGGTCGTCAAGACGCTCAAAACCCCAGAGAAAAAGGTCAAAGAGGACAATGGCAACACACAATTTACCAAAATGGTGTATAAGCGCAAAGTACAGGTCGTCGCCAATTATCAAAACGACGAGCGGAAGTGGTTAGTTGTCTCGGCATGGGTTCGTGGAGAAGAAGACCCGAAACCACTATGGTTACAAATTCTGTTATTTCCTCTACGCATATTTAAACGGACTTAAACACTGATTCTATAAGTTTTAATCTGTAACGCAGTGACTGTTAGCACATTGAACGTTATAATCACATCATTATCGAAGCCACCATGATAAGGGACGGTTCACATGGAAAATACGCTTAAAGAAGGGTCAATTAATGCGCTTGTTGAAGGGAAAAATGGCGCTCCTCATGATATTTTAGGTCCACATCAGGCAACCAAAACGTTAGTAACAATTAGTGCATTTCGTCCAACAGCAAAATCAATGACTGTCATAAACAGAAAATCTAAGAAACGTACCGAAATGGAAAAAGCGCGCGAAGAGGGCTTTTTTACCGTGCGTATCAAAGGTACAGAAGATAAAATAGATTATTATTTTGAAGCAGAAACTTTCGATAGCACGATAGAAACTTTTGAAGATCCTTATCGATTTAAAGATACATTGCTCATTACAGAGTTTGATCTTCACCTATTTGGTGAGGGCAACCTGCATTATAGCTATGAAAAGTTCGGCGCACACCCTCACACTGTAGACGGTATAGATGGTGTTTACTTTGCAGTATGGGCACCGAACGCTTATAGAGTAAGCATTGTGGGTAACTTCAACCAATGGGATGAGCGACAACATCCTATGCGTATTATCGGCAATGGCGGTGTTTGGGAACTATTTATTCCGGGAATCAGTACAGGTGAACTCTACCGTTATGATCTCCGGTCACATAACCAAGATTATCATGGGCAAAAATCTGATCCCTACGGATTTTATTCCGAAAAACGCCCGAGCAATGCGTCGATTGTCTATGACATCAACACCTATGAATGGAATGACGCGGAGTGGATGGAAAAACGGGCAAAAGCCGATGCCCTAACCCAACCCATGTCGATCTATGAATTACACCTCGGTTCATGGCGACTCAACGAAAAAGGTGAATGGTTAACCTACCATGAACTGGCAACCACTGTCGTAGATTATTGCAAACACATGAACTACACACACATCGAGCTTATGCCCGTAGCAGAGCATCCGTTTGATGGCTCATGGGGGTATCAAGTCACGGGGTATTTCGCGACAACAAGCCGATTTGGATCCCCTGACGACTTCAAATGTTTTGTAGACCACTGTCACCAAAATGATATTGGCATTATCATGGACTGGGTACCTGCACATTTCCCTAAAGATGGCTATGCACTGAGTTATTTCGATGGTACACACCTCTATGAACATGATGATCCGCGTAAAGGTGAACACCCTGATTGGGGCACTTATATTTTCAATTATGGACGAAACGAAGTCCGCAACTTCCTGATCTCCAATGCTCTATTCTGGTTGAAAGAATACCACATTGACGGATTACGGGTCGACGCAGTATCTTCTATGCTTTATCTTGACTTCGGACGTAATAATGGTGAGTGGATACCCAACGAACATGGTGGCAATGAAAACCTCGATGCGATTTTCTTCCTGCGTACATTCAACGAAATTGTACATCGTGAATTCCCCGGCGCAGTAACCATTGCGGAAGAATCAACCTCGTGGCCCATGGTGTCGCGCCCAACCTATCTCGGTGGACTTGGGTTTACGATGAAGTGGAACATGGGTTGGATGCATGATACGCTTGACTATATGAAGAAAGACCCTGTATATCGTCGCTATCATCACAATCAGCTGACATTTTCACTTATGTATGCCTTTAGCGAGAACTTCGTGCTCTCACTTTCTCATGATGAAGTCGTACACCTCAAAGGCTCTATCATGGAAAAAATGGCAGGCGATTGGTGGCAGAAATTCGCCTCTGTACGTACTTTAACCGGTTATCAAATGACCCATCCGGGCAAGAAATTGATGTTTATGGGACAAGAGATCGGTCAATGGCGCGAATGGAGCGAGGAACGTAGCCTAGATTGGTTCTTGCTGAGTATGGATACACACGCGACTTTACAAAAATGGGTGGCGGATCTGAACAAATTCTACCAAGAACAGCCCGCACTTTATGAACATGATTTCGACCCGGAAGGCTTTCAGTGGATAGAGGCAAATGATGCAGATAACAGCACTTATGTCTATATTCGTTATGCAGATGATAAAGATGATTTTCTGATTATTGCTTGCAACTTTACTCCACTGCCTCGCTATAATTATCGCATTGGTGTGCCGAAATTGGGCTTCTACAAGGAAGTGATGAACAGTGATTCATCATATTATGGTGGGGGCAACGTCGGCAATTCTGGCGGTATTATGGCGGAAACGCTCCCCTGGCGCGAGTGGCAACAAAGCATGAACATCACAATTCCCCCTCTCGGCATGGTTATCTTTAAAACCGGCGAAAAATAAATTCGTGGCATAAAACAGGGGAGTGAAGACACTGATCAACCTTCACTCCCGCTCCCGCTTACGTTCACAAGTCTTAAGTCAATAAATACTTGCATTCAAATTAATTTCTCTTACATCTTACTGGAGTGGTTGATGTTTAAAGTTATTTCTCCCGTAGATAAGCAAATTATTATAGAGCGCGACTATGCATCATCATCGAAGATCAAAGAGGTGCTTGAACAAGGTGCGAAGGTAAAGCAAGGTTGGAGCGAAAGCACGTTGCTAGAGCGTGAAGTAATTTGCACACGTATGCTAGAGATATTACAAAGCCAACACGATGAACTGGCATATGAAGTGACCATGCAAATGGGAATGCCGATCACGCTAGCAAAACATGAAATTACAGAATTTATCCAGAATTCCCAATTCATGATCTCAGTGGCAAAAGAGGCGTTACAGGAAACTGAAACATATTTTTTCGGTGAGACGACAACTTTCATCAAACATGAGCCACGCGGATTAATTCTCATCATTGGCGCATGGGATCATCCATATCTCGCACTATCTGGGATCATTATTCCGGCGTTGATGGCAGGGAATGTCGTGCTGTTAAATCATGATGAGCAAACTGCTTTATGTGCAGAACGCCTGATTGAAGCAGGTATTGACGCAGGACTTCCAACGCATGTGCTCCAATATGTTCACACCAGTCCAGAAGATAAATTAACCCTTGTGAACCATGAGCAGGTGAACTTTGTTACATTTTCAGGATCGGTTGAATGGGGGAGTACAATTCAACACGCCGCCAGCTCACGATTTATCGGCACCTTGATGCAACTCGCCGGAAATGACCCTGCATATGTTCGCGCTGATGCAGATATAGATCATAGTGCAAGGCAATTAGTACGGGGTACATTCCTCAATAGTGGACAGTCGCGAAGTAACGTAAAACGACTGTACATAGCAGAGGAAATATTACAGGACTTCCTCAACGCATTCAGACATTATACATATGAACTAATCCTCGGAGATCCTCGGGTTACTAACACAGATATTGGACCTGTATTAGGTGAAAATCAGATACGCACATATGAACGCAAAACTGATGATGCCATAAAAATGGGCGCCATTCCCCTCATCGATTCATCATACTTTCCACAATCCACACTTGGCGCAGAATATATAATTCCACAGGCGTTTGTGACGGTTGACAACACCATACGCGTGATGAAAAATCCTTCGGAAGCGCCCATAGTAGGCATAATGGCGGTCAGCGATGAAGAAACCGCAATTGCATATATGAACGATAGCGCCTATGGCATCAGTGCGTCGATCTGGACAGAAGATGAAACTGCCGCTATTCGCATTGGCGCACAGATTGAAACAGGTACGTTCTTTATGAATGCCTGCAAGATTATCACACCCACTTTAGCATGGACAGGCGTGAAGCAATCAGGCATCGGATTTACCTTATCACGTATGGGGTATCAACTGTTCACCCGACCAAAATCTTTTTACCTCAAACCGTGATTATAATCAGCTATTGCATCTATATATATGGATATGTTACTCGTTGGCAATTCATCATTTTCTGTATTTGGTGGTGTGCTAAACAGTAGAATCATCGAGGAAATCACTAATAATACCAGCATCAACCATTCAAAAATACGCGGATTGATCCATTTCACCAGTTTATAGCCAACCCAAACGCCTAATGGAATCAAAGGGAGAACCCATAAGATATTCAATAAGACATCAATCTCTAGAATGTCTGCAATAAGATAACCCGGTATTTTTAGAATATTGACAATCGTAAAAAACAACGTAATTGTCCCAACGAACACGGCTGGCTTGACCCGTTGCAAAAGCAAATACGCAGTGAGTGGAGGACCTCCAGAATTCGCTAGTGCAGAACCAATTCCAGACGTAAATCCAGTAAGGTAAACATGCCATGTGCGATGGGTGTATTCATATTGAGCTAGTGAATCGCTAATTAGTTTGTACGCTACGATCATAAGAGTCAGAATACCCAGTAAACGCCTGAGTACAATATCAGATAGGTTCGCTAACATTACTGTTCCAACCAGAATGCCAATTATCGAGGCAGGAATCAATAATATGATTGTTCGCGAGTCCCATTCGCCCCAATATGCACGCATCGCAAAAACATCACCGACCATCAGCAATGGCAAGGTGACTCCTACGGCTTCCGGTACAGTCATGATCTGGCTTAATGCTGGCAAAATAACCGCACCCGCGATAGGACCACCGATACCACCTTTTGACAGCCCGATGTAAAATCCTACAAAAGCAATAATTAACGCTGTATCCATAAAATCTTTCTCACTTATAATCGCCGTTATTTTCCGGTACAGGAAGGACGCTATCATGACTGAAAACATTACAGCACCCCGCATCATCGTACATGGAGGCGCAGGAAACTGGGAAGGGCGCGACCCCGCAAAAGTGCTTGATGGCATGAAGCAAGCTGTTAATCATGGTTGGCAAGTTCTAATGAACGGCGGTTCTGCATTAGATGCCGTAGAACAAGCAACTATCATATTAGAAGATAACCCGCTATACGATGCTGGCTTTGGCAGTTTTTTAAATGAACTTGGCGAAGTCGAGATGGACGCGCTTATTGTGGATGGTAGTATCTTCAAATTCGGCGCAGTAGCGGCAGTGCGACGAGTAAAGAATCCGATCACATTAGCCCGCCAGGTTATGACCAATACAGACAACTATTTCATCGTAGGAGATGGTGCAGATCAATTGGCGGCAAAACTCGGCATTCCACTGGTGTCAAACCTCGAAATGATTACAGACCGTGAAATGAAAGCATTCAAGGAGCGCCTCAATAACCCTGTGAATGAACCGGGGCTCGGTACGGTAGGCGCGGTAGCCATTGACCCCAACAGCAATATTGCCAGCGCAACTTCAACTGGAGGCATTCCACACAAAAAGAAAGGTCGGGTAGGTGATACACCAATTTTCGGCGCAGGGGGCTATGCAGATAGTCGACATGGTGCCGCCAGTGCAACGGGCATGGGAGAAAATATCATGCGCTATTCACTATCGCGGCAAGTCATTGATAACATCGCCAATGGTAGTTCAGCACAGCTCGCCGGTGATAATGCAGTCGCGACAATTGTCAATCATATCCAAACGCCAGAAATCGGCATTATTGTCATTGATTCTGCGGGCAACCTTGGCGCAACCCATACCACTAAAAACATGCCCGTTGCGTGGATAGATGCTGACGGCAAGACACAGGCACAGATGCATGCCCCTTATAATTTAGGTTGATAGCCTGGTCCTCTAACAACACGTCCTGGCAATGCACCAGTATGTTCGCCATGAGCGAGAACCTGTTCCCCATTAACAAAAACATGCACCATACCGGTAGCATATTGATGGGGGTCAGTAAATGTTGAGTGATCTTGGACTTTGTTCGGATCAAACACCACCACATCGGCGAAGTAATTTTCCTGTAGCTTGCCACGTGCGCGGATTTTCAACACGTCAGCAGGGAGCGATGTCAACCTCCGAACCGCTTCCTGAAGCGACATTAAGCCTTCATCACGTACATATCTGCCTAGAACACGGGCAAATGTGCCATACGCACGCGGATGTACTGGCGTATTGATGAACACACCCTCCGTTGCCGGAGCAGAAGCATCCGAGCCAAAACTCATATAGGGCAATTGCACCTGTCGGCGTAGGTTGTCTTCAGACATCAGAAAATAAATCGTACCTACTCTGCTATCATCTTCAATAATGAGGTCAAGCGCAGTATCTTGTGGCGATTGATTACGCTCAGTGGCGATCTGTGCGAGGGTTTTTCCGGCATAGTGACGTAACTCAGGATTCTTAAAGTAAACCGGCATAATGTTATCAGGAGATCCGGCTTCGTAATAAAGATTTTCCCAATCTTTGCCCGGAAGTGCCATAGCTTCTTTGATACGTGCCCGCACGTCCACATTTTTTAGTCGCTCGATCAAAGAATCATGCCCGCCATCATGTGCCCATGGTGGCACAACAGAATTTAGCCCGGTACCAGCCGCCGGATAGGTATACATATCCGTTGTAATTTGCAACCCATCGGCTCTTGCGGTCTCTATCCGTTGTAAGATGTTATCCAACTTATGCCAATTATGCTGACCGGCAACTTTGAGATGATAAATTTCACCACGCACATTAGCTTCACGGACTGTTTTGAAAAATTCATCCAGACCAGCGTCTATCTCACTACCTTCGCTTCGCATGTGGGAGATATAAAGCCCGTCATAACTTGCAACCACTTCGCAAAGCGCAATAAGTTCTTCGGTTTTAGCGTAAGACCCCGGTGGATAAATCAAGGCAGTAGATAATCCAACTGCGCCTTCTTGCATGGCTTCGTGCACAAGCTGTTGCATTGCCTGCAATTGTTCAGATGTGGGTTGCACATCGTCAAATCCGAGCACATGAGTACGTATAGTAGATGCCCCTACAAACGATGTAATGTTGGGTGCTACACCACGCTGTTCTAAATATTCAAGGTACTCACCAAGCGATGTCCACTCGACATCATATTGAATATCGCCCTGTGTGCTTTTGATATATGTTTTCAGAGTATCATTGAGAGGCCCCCATGATAGCGACTCACCCATGACTTCCAACGTCACGCCTTGCCGAATATCGCTCTGAGCACGACCATCTTCGATAAGTGATTCCACCGCCCAGCTCAACATATTGATAAACCCGGGTGCAACAACTAACCCTGTCGCGTCAATTTCACGGTCCGCTACCATTTTTTCTTGTGGATTAACCGCCACGATGCGATCATCATGAATAACTAGGTCACCCGAAATAGGGCTATTCCCTGAACCGTCGATAATTAAGCCATTTCGAATTATCAGATCTACGGTTGTCATCACCTGCTCCCCATTATGTGCAATTATCCATTACACGATCATAACGCATCAACATTGTTTTTTCGTCAACGGATATAGCCGTAGCTACATTTAGGGTATTAATTGTAACGATTCAAGATCCTCTTGTTGTTCGTCAACAGTTTGTGGTGTTAAACGGGGCAAACAAACCGTAAATATCGTACCCTTACCCGCAAGACCTTCGCTCTCCACCTGTATATGACCGGAATGATTGTCTATGATCGCCTTACTAACAGCTAATCCCAGCCCTGCCCCACCTTTATCACGGCTACGCGAACGATCCGCACGATAAAAACGTTCAAAAACCAGAGGCAGATGTTCTGGCGCAATACCTACACCGGTATCTTTCACCTGTATGCAAGCCGTATCACCCGAAGAATAGCCCTTTACATAAATTGTTCCATCCTTCGGTGTATGATTGTGGGCGTTCTTCAATAAATTATTGATCACCTGCCCAATACGCGTTTCATCTGCATAAATAGGCAATGAGCCATCGATATTGATGACCAGATCAATACTCTGTTCCTCGGCAACGGGTATAAAGGTCTGCGCGAGGCGATCAACCAATTGTCCTAGATCAAGGCGACGTTTTGTCATTGGTAGTTTGCGCGCTTCCGCTTGCGATAGTTCATGGAGATCATTGACAAGGCGACTTAACATCCGCGTTTGATCATATAAAGACGCAACTTCTGTTTTGGACAGCGGATACACATCATCCAAAATAGCACGCAGATTACCCTGTAATACGGTAAGCGGGGTACGCAATTCATGCGCGACATCAGCAACTAGATTACGGCGTAAATTTTCCGCTTGTTGTAAATCAGATGCCATCTCGTTGAATGCGCGTGCCAATTGCTTGACCTCTGTGCTACCACGCACCGCCACACGGCTATCCAAATTACGCGATCCAATTTCATTCGCCGCCTCAGACAAACGACGTAAGGGTGCGGTGAGCGTGCGTCCCATAAAAGCCCCGAATAACAACCCGACCAATGCACCGGTAATGGCTAGTTGCCACCAGGAGTCTTGTAACCAGTCGCTAAAAATTATCCCGAGATCAAAGCGAAGATAAACATCTTCAGAATAGAATGCCTGAACACGCACTTGCCCACGAACCTCATCTTCAACCACAATGTCGAATATTTCGTCGAACGACTCACCTTGATATTGTTCACGGTCTTCCGGTTGAAGGTGTCTATTAAATAATTCAGTGCCGTCCGCATCATTGAATGAGAACGTAATTACGCCTGTTTCACTTGGTTGATAGATGCTTTGAATTCCTGCAAGTACCTCAATAACACCATCCCAAGAACCTACAGTCTCATAATAGTTTGTGAGGGAATCAATTGGTCCCGTCTCTTGCAAAAACTCACCACGAAAATCCAGATCATCTACCTTATTCATAGCAACCAGCAAGCTAATAAGCGTGACCAGCATAGCACCCAACATAACAACCACTGCAAAGGCAACGATAAGCCGGAACCATAAGCTATTCATAATCATGCGAAACTTGATTGATTTAAACCGTTGCACTATACGTCTCACAGATGAACATCCCCACCGAGGCGATAGCCCACCCCATACACCGTTTGTACATAGGTCGGTTGTTTTGGATCATCTTCAATCTTCTTACGTAAATTTTTGATGTGGCTGTCCAATGATCGTTCTAAACTTTCATATCCATAACCAAGACTTCGCTCAATCAATTCTGCACGGGTAAAAGCATAACCGGGATTTTGCATCATTGCACGAAGCAATTCGAACTCAGTAGGTGTTAATTCCACCGTGATTCCATCTAACATAACCTCACGTCGATACAAATCCATACGCAATTGATCGACCTGTAAAATCTGCTCACGTTCGGAGCTTGTACCGTTTGCACGACGCAATACAGAGCGCACCCGTGCTACAACCTCTCGTGGATTAAAAGGTTTTGTGACATAATCGTCTGCACCAAGCTCAAGCCCGATGATCTTATCAGTATCCTCTACGCGTGCGGTGAGCATAATAATTGGGATCGATTCAAGCGCATCATCACGACGCATGATACGCGTAATATCCCAGCCATCACGATCAGGAAGCATTAAATCCAATATCACAAGGCTTGGGTGTTCGCGTCGAACCATATGGAGCGCTGTTTCACCATCGTAAGCGACATAAACTGTAAACCCTGCTTGCTCAAGATATGCCCTAACAAGCCGGACGATTTCCTTATCATCATCAACAACAAGAATACGTTGTGAGGTAGACGAAAACATCATGAGTCCTCCCAGATTCATGCAACATTACAGAATTACCTTAATTATAAGCATGAAATATGGAGATTATGTGGACGAATCATGGAATTATACTGCATCAATGCCACAGGGAAATCGGTCAATTTTATCCCGGCAATGGCAACATAATAGAGAAGCGCGCACCGGGG